>NZ_LJOQ01000083.1:0-93388 GCF_001672255.1 Anabaena sp. AL09 | reverse complement strand
TAGCTTTTGAAGATTTGACGGAAGCAATAAAAAGCAAAAAGCCCATGAGAAAGCGCATGAAGAGAAATGTTTCTTCATGGTGCAAGGGGATGGTTGCGGATGCCCTCAAACAAGTTTCAACCCGTGTAGGTTGCACGGTCGTTAGTGTGAATTGTGCATATACGTCACAACTTGACTCCAGATTTGCTACCTTAACTGGTAGTAGAAATGGTGACAAGTTTACCGGACATGATGGGGTCGTAATGCACTCAGATACTAATGCTGCTGATAACGTTCTAGCAAGAATGAGTGATGTTGAAATCACTCGATACATGAAACATTCCGATGTAAAAGTAATCTTGCTAGAACGGACGCAGAAGTTTCGGGACTCCATAGTAATGGAACCCGAGGCGATAACGGGCAAGGATAAGCCCCAGACTCTAGAACCTAAAAGCAAACTTACGAGTAAGGTCAATCAGAGAGCGAACTATAAGCAATTAACGCTGTTTGACCAAGGTTAAACTACGTTATTTGTGTATCTCGAGGATCTCAATTACTTACTTAGGACTAACTTTATCAATCACCTTGATTTTACCATCATCGCCCACAGTCCAGACATCATAAGTACCAATGACATCACCGTTAGCGTCAACATCTACATCACCGCTTGCGCCTTGATAATTAATCTGTTTTCCTGCTTTAAGTAGCTTCAACCCTTCACAAACATCACTAACTGGTGTTCCCTTACCAGCGGATACTTCCCGAATTTTACCAGCAATAGCAACCCCTGTATTTTCCTTCGCAGCTTGAGCGGCTAATACCAACAAAGCCGCAGCGTCCCAAGATTGAGGTGCGTATTCTCCAGGAGAACCGCCTTTTTTCTCTTTCCAAAGTTTATTAAAGTTTTCCAAACCTGGACCACTAGAACCAGGAACTGTCCCAATTGCCCCGGATAAAATATACTTACCATCACTAGCTTTGCCTACTTGATCAGGGAAAGTAGGGGATTTTACGCCGTCTGTCAGTAAAATTTGTACGCCTTTGGCGACACCTTGCTGATAAGCAGCTTTGAGAAATAAACTCCCTGTTTCCGCATATAACACCCCTAAAACCGCATCTGGTTTGCCAGCAAAAGCCGCAGTTGCTTCTGTATCAAAAGTTTGAGCTTTGGGATCATAGCGAATAGGTTTATCTTTATTAATTACTGTTCCCCCTAATTTTTCAAAAGTTTCCACAAATGCTTTTTCAAAACCTACACCATAGTCATTGTTAATAACTACTGTGGAAACTCGTTTAAAACCTTTTTTCCGAGCAAGTTGGGCTAAAGCCAATGCTTGGTAGGTATCTGGGGGAGCAGTCCGCGCCCAAAAGCCCTTAAAGTCGCCTTTTTTAGCTTTGTCGGTAAATACAGGACTGGTGCTACCAGGAGAAATCAGCATGACTTTATTGGGTACAGCCACAGAAACCGCCGCAGTGGAAACGCTACTAGCAAAAGAACCGACTACACCACCGACTTTATCTAAAGTTGCTAATTTGGTCATTCCCGCAGCACCGGCTTTAGGGTCTGTTTGGTCGTCTACTTGTACTAAACTGACTTTTTCACCATTCACACCCCCACAAGCGTTAACTGTGTCTACCAGTAAGGGAACTGAACCAACCATTTGTTGTCCAATAGAAGCCAAGTCACCAGTTGTTGGTAATAAACTCCCGATTTTCAGTCCTTTAGTATCACTGGTTGTAGTGGTAGCTGTTGGGGAGGTGGTACTATTTCCGGTAGATGATGAAGGATTAGGATTTTCACAAGCGGCTAACAAGAAACCACTGGCTAGGGTAGCTAGACTCAAGGCTAGGGAAATACGAATTTTTGCCATAGTTAATCACACAGATATTTAGAAAACTTGATGTAGATATATTTACATCAAGCCTTTAAATCGCAGATTATAACATCCTCACACTATCATTGGTTTTAAATTATTCAAACCATAACTTTTTCACCAGGTTGAGGAGCAATTACCTGGGTTGTTAAATTGTTTTTTTCCAGTAATGTGCGAAATTCTTCTACAGTTCCCTTAGCTTGCAGGAATTTTACCAGTAGTCCTGCAAACAAAATATCCCCTCCGGCTGCGGTAGGGAGCATAAATCGAGGTTTTACCGATTTTGCTACTTCTAGGGCGCTATTCATGCCTTTGATAATCGGACCGAGTAGGGGTAAACTCAAATCAATGATTGGTGTAATTATTACGTCAATGGGTGCTATTTCTTGAAGTTGGGGGGAATGATAGCCATGGGGTTCATAATACAATGTAGAATTATTTGCTAAATCTTTAAGCAGATAGCCGTTTTCTAATAAGGTTGGTCCAATGGGAGAACCGGGAAAAGCTTTGATCTCTATTTGATGATTTAAGGTGAAGGTTTCACCATGATTGAGACTGATGATTTGTTGATAACCCAGTTGTTTGACAACTTTAGCCGCATTGGGGGAAGCGACAACGGGGATATTTTTGTTAAGCTGTTTTAAGGTGGGTGGGTGTGCGTGATCTTCTAATCCTTGAGAAAGCAAAATTAAGTTTATATTATCTGGTATTGACCGATCTTGAGTCCGAGAACCTTTAAATAACCAATCTAAGTTATTAAAGGTTAAATCACCAATTAACCAAGGATCAATTAATATCCGCTGTTCACCAATTTCAATCAACCAACTATTACTATCTAACCAAGTAAGATTCATAATTACAGAAAACGCTATATCCATAATCTAATTATACACAAGACGTAGGGGTTTAGCATTGATAAACCCATACTAATCATTGATATTTCACGATTAATTACGAGATCACGCTTCGCTATCCCATTCGGTTATTATACAAATGCGAACTGACAAGCCGGCGATTGCGCGATCGCTCGACTTTTAAAGCAATTAATTTATTTGGACAAATATTTTTGATCATTAGACTCTTGATATTCTGTAATTTTGGCATATAAACTATCAACTGTTTCTTCAGAAAATAACCTTTCTTTAATTTGTAAATAATCTCCTTCACCTAGTTTACACGCAGCCCAAAATTTCATTACTTTTGCTGGTTCTAGGTGAGCAAGTAAAACCTGCATGACTTCTTGTAAATTTTGTTGCTCGTTAATAACTTTAATTGTCATCTTCTATCTCCAAAATAAAATCTGTTGGGTTAATTACTTTCAGTGGTAAATCTTGACATCGGTTGATTAATCTTTTGTCACAAGTTATAAAATAATCACTTTCAGATGTTTCTGCACAAGCTATATGAAGTGCGTCAATAGGCTTGATTCCTTGTTTTTCTAACTGTTTGGATCTAGCTCTAATATTTTCATCTATAAATACTCTTAATGTGGCTATTTGTAAATATCGCTCCATTGATTGTTGATTAATAGTAAAAGGATTACGGCTATTTTCGTATTCTAAAACTGAAGAATTAACTAATTCTAGTAATTGAGCTTGAACCATTTGTAAAATTAAAATTACCGCCTGTGTTTCTAGAAAGACTTTTGGCTGTGTTTGGTCGTCAAATGGACGATTATAAATACTGGTATCTAGATAAACCCTGATCATATCACTGTTTTTACATCTTTCTCTAGTGTACAGGAATAATAGCCTTATTCCCAAAACGGTTTGATTCTCTCTTACTTATAGCGAAAACAAGATCGCATTCTATCCTCCATAATCATAGAAAAGCGATCGCCCTCTACTATTTTAGACAGTAGAAAAGCGATCGCATTCTAATTCACTTAGTCTTTACCAAAAAAGCTTTTCTTTCTTATTATGTTCACGATCATAGTAACTGAAGGATTGTTGTTAAATGTGATTAGACGAACATCACTATTGACAATGCTATAGCATTGTCAATGTATAGCGAACTTGAGCTAATGACCAATCTCTACCAAGTGCATCTAAATAACTTTGTAATTCACCAGCATCAGGTTCACGTCCAAGAACATCACGATAGATACCAATGACCTTTCCTTTTGCTTCTTCACTATGTGCAATAGAAAAACGAACACCCTCTAATGACCAATTTCTACCAAGTGCATCTAAATCATTTTGTAATCCACCACCATCAGGTTCACGTCCAAGAACATCACGATAGATACCAATGACCTTTCCTTTTGCTTCTTCACTATGTCCAAAGGCATTGCGAATTTGGAACATCTAAATAATTTTGTAATCCACCACCATCAGGTTCACGTCCAAGAACATCACGATAGATACCACTGACCTTTCCTTTTGCTTCTTCACCATGTGCAATAGAAAAACGAACATCCTCTAATGACCAACCTCTACCAAGTACATCTAAATAACCTTGTAATCCACCACCATCAGGTTCACGTCCAAGAACATCACGATAGATACCAATGATCTTTCCTTTTGCTTCTTCACTATATCCAATAGAAAAACGAGCTTGAGCTAATGACCAATCTCTACCAAATGCATCTAGATCACCTTGTAATCCACCAGTATCAGGTTCACTCAGGATATATTTAGTTGCATTAATTGCCTGAACAACCGTATCAATAAACGGAACAGGTAACTGAGAAGAATTAGCAGGATTAACAGCGAATACAGGATCTTGATAATCGCTCAAACCTAGATTGTTGTAGGGGGGGGTAGATATGAACCCTGATTGTTGAGAGTCTAAGGATAGCTCAAACATAGATGCCTTCTCATGTAAAGATTAGTGGTCTTGTTACCTTTCATTCTATGCGAGCCAGTATAGCAGCTTGTATACTTTAATTTTAAATAGTTAGTGAATTTTATTTTTTTAGTATCCGTATATTTATGCGTGCCAGCAGAAAATTTATCATCTTATCTCTGCTTGTAAAGCTGTTATCAGATTGATATAGGATGAATAAAATTAGCCACAACCTTGATGATTGCTGCTTCATGAGTGGTTCTAAGTGTAATCCTGACTTCTCAGTAATTTAGCGGAATTTATGTAAATTTTTGATAAAATTGTCAGAATCAGGATTAACAGGATTTTTTACAGCTAATTCCACTCCTAAAATCCTTGTAGAGTCCATACATTCTTTGTCATCAGTTGTCTATTGTCCCGCTAACATTTGTAGAAGTTTGTCCGCATTATGTAAATTACCAACCATGCGCCGAATTGGATGAGGCCAAACCTTAACTAAAGTAGGAGTAGCAGAAACTTGATCAATTTCTGCCTGTTCTGGATTGGTGAGAACATCAATAACTTTGAGAGTATAAGGATATCCTAGCGATCGCTCTAATGATTCGTGCAGGTTTTGTAAAATTTTTTCTGTAGTCGCACTATGACCAGCCACAAACAAGCGCAAAACAAAGCCTGGGGGACCTGGGATCTTTTGTAGCACTGGTTGTGTATTAATGACTGGTTGCTGGTACTGTGAGGGAGAATCAGCCAAATCCAAACGCACAATTAAATCATGATCTTGCCAAAGTTGAGGAAATGTAGAACGATAAGTTGATAATACCAAGCGATCGCACAAACCATCTTGCCAAGGTGCTGATTGCCATACCAAATCCCCCGTCCCAAAAATCGCATTCAATACAGCCTGATGTCTCATCACCGCCGGATAAGCTTCCGCAAAAATTTGTACTTGTTGAGTGCGAGGATTTAACCAGTGATCAATGGTTGCAGTATAACAAGGTACTAAAAAATGTGGCGGCTCTGGTAAGTCGAGGATTTCCTGCAAAGCCGCACATAAATGTAAATGCCATCGTCCTTGTTTACTAGGGTCAATACAATAAATTAAATCCCCTCCAGGCGTAAACAAGGCAATACCCTTAAACAACTGGGGTTTAGATAGTTTGTCTAAATTCAACTTAGTCATTGGTCAGTTGTCAGTTGTTAATTAAACACGACCTCGGAGGAATTGCGCCATTTCGTTAGGAGTTGGCGACATTTCTAACGCCGTTTCCTCAGTAATCCGGCCTTCTTGGTAAAGATTGAGCAATGACTGATTCATTGTCACCATGCCATCAAAACCAGCTTGTTTCATTAACTCCGCAATCTCATCATACTTGCCATCCTTCACCCATTCCTTAACAGCCTCAGTATTAATGAGAATATCGTGGAAAGCCGCCCGTTTACCATCTGTAGTGCGGCATAAACCTTGAGCAATTACAGCTACTAAAGATTCTGCAAGCGCTATCCGCATAGCTTCCTGTTCTTCACCTGAATACAAATTGAGAATCCGTTCAACAGTTTTTACCGCACTATTGGTGTGCAGAGTTCCCATCACCAAGTGACCCGTTTGTGCCGCCTTCAGTGCCGTATTCACCGTTTCCTTATCCCGCATTTCCCCCACCAGAATTAAATCTGGATCTTCCCGCAAAGCTGCTTTTAAAGCATTATCAAATTTGCGGGTGTGCATTCCCACTTCCCGCTGTTTAACTAAAGACTTACGACTTTGGTGGACAAATTCTACCGGGTCCTCAATCGTAATAATATGTTTAGCCATCTCCCGATTAATATAATCAACCATTGCTGCCATTGTCGTGGATTTACCTGAACCAGTTGGACCTGTTACTAAAACCAAGCCTTTGTGACTATGACAAATATCTCGAAAAACTGGTGGTAAACGCAATTGCTCCATAGACAGAATTTTGAGAGGAATTAACCGCAGTACCATGGCATAACCGCGCAGGGAATCAAACACATTAATCCGCACACGGGCAAAATCGTACTGAGTTGCACCATCAAATTCTAAATGTTCTTGAAACCTTTGAATTTCAGAATCAGAGAGAATCTCCCGCAACCATCCCATAAAAGTCGGTTTATCAGCTTCGGGATAACCTGTAGTGAGAATTTCCCCCCGGTTGCGGAAGCGGGGTATTTCACCCACTCCCAAGTGAACATCAGAGTAACCCTCATCAAATGCTTCCTGGATAAGCTGCGCCAAGGTACGTTGTACAGGTTCATTTGTGGGCGCATTTAAATTAGGAAATATTGGTGGTGGTGTAGTAATTATTGGCGGTGCTGGTGCGTTCATTTCTAAATTTGCCACCTGATTCTGTATTTTTGCCTTTGGCAAGGGTGGCGGCATTCTGAATGTTTGTGATTCTGTCATATATCTTCACTTTTGTTAATTGGTCAGTTGTCAGTTGTTAATTGGTCAGTTGTCAGTTGTTAGTGGAAAATATTTTCCTTCTGTTCCCTGTCCCCTGCTTCCTGCTTCCTGCTTCCTGCTTCCTGCTTCCCCTGCCTCTGTTATGCAGTCTTCTTAGTGGGTTATTCACCAATATACATATTTTTTAACACATACTGATTATCCTTGATATTTCATAGGATCTACATAATATACTGATAGCTAATAATACAGAGAAGTCAAGGATAAAGAGGCGGGGCAAAGTGAAAGAAATTAAGAATTACCCATCATCTACAATCTGTTTTGATCACTTTTTGATAAATTATGAGAAATAATATCGTTTTTTATAAGAAATGTTAAGCATCTGGGTAATCAGATTGCGGGGATCAATATCTGCTTCTCATCTATCCTTAGTCTATATTTCTCAAGGCATAGACCAAAACTCTTTTCCCTACCTGTGGGTATATGTGAATTCTTATTCATAAGTAGAAAAAATCAACTGTAAACTTTAGTAAAGAAATGCTCATTTTGGAGCTAAGGTTTTATATACTAAATTTCACTGAAACAAAATCAGTTAATTCGCTTTCGAGTGATAAACAACTGAAATTTAAACTTGCTGTGTATTAGGAGGAAAAGTCATGGTTTCTGCTCAAAGCTCTAATCTAGTTCAGACCGACTCCTTATTAATGATGAAAAGCTTTTTAATCTGGACATTTACATTGGCAGTGTGCTTGTTAGTCGTCGGCTTTCCATTGGTTGTATTGATGGCTACGGTTGGCTGTCTATTGTCCATTGTTTTACAATCTGTGATGCCCGCTAGTGCCGTGTTAATTGTGGCAGGTGGTTTAGTAATGTTTAATGTTATGGCAGTATTAATTGCTGCTGGAGTGCTAACAGCTAAAGGTATTCATCCTACGCAAATAAAATGGTTAAGTTGGTTGCATGGTAAAGCTGAAAAAGCCCAAACCACTGTTTATGCAGCTTGTCCTTTAACTTGTGAAATTAACCAATAATTATCATTAGCTAACACCCGACAAAAAGTACATCTGCCCGGTTTATCCGGGTTTTTTAATATTTAAAACAGGGAACAGGGCAGAAGCAGAGGGCAGAAGCAGAGGGCATGGGGAAAATATTTTCCACTGACAACTGACAACTGACAACTGACAACTAACCCATTACCCATTAACTACTTGCCTAACTTAATAGTGTTGCCAATTGCAGTTAAACTGTCTTCAAATAAAGCCTCACGTCCCCAGCGTTGTACTTGTTGACTTAACAACGCTTCGGCTTTTTGTTCAGAAAGAGAAGTTACTTGTTGGAACAAGCCAGACGACTGAGCGCCTCCATGAGTTTCCATTCGCATACAACCGCCAGTTTCCGAACAAATCACAGTTCCACAATTAGCTTGAATATTAGTAGAACTCAAACGCAAACCAATTAAATCACCGATAATTTCCCCCATATCAGCAATGGGAACACCTGCTAACTCAGCTTCTATGTGTTTTTGGTCTTGAGACAGGAATTGAATCGAGGTGATATCATAATCACCGTTTTCCTGTTTATAGGAAACTGGCTGCCATTCTAAGCGATTAGCTAACCAACCCAAATACAATAAGGCTTGAGCAGCATTGCCTTTTTCATAATCAATATTGACACGATCAATTTCTCTAAGAGCAGCGCGACGATTAGGCGCATCATAAGCTTGTGCTGTTAACTCCTGCCATGCTGACAACCGCCGCCAATTCAAATCAGCCAAAGGTATACCAGATTCTACTAACTTCTGCAAGCTGAGTAAATCATCTTCTGGTGTATTAAAGTTGCAAGAATCAACAATGACATTATTACAAACTGCCGCTAATCGCTTAAACAAAAAGTTGGCAGCATCTGGTGTAGCTTTCCACCAGAGAAACTTAGGCAAACCACCAATTAACAAAGCGGGAATCATTCCCCCAATGCGTTCTAAAGCTGCAACAGTACCAGTAAGGGTAATGTACTCACAACAGATAAGAGTGCTGGAAGATTGCTTTTGAATGGGACAATAGGCAGAAACTTGGGCTTTTACCCCTTCATCATCGCCGGCAATGGGACATAAAGCAATAATTCGGCAAGGGTTACGGGTAGCAATTTCGTCAGCAATCGTGGGACTGGTAGGACTAAAAGTATACCCCATAGCTGCACCATGATTATCTCCATTTGGCCCAGTGCGCTGCTTTTGGAAATATTCAGCCCGTAAAGCCGTCAGAGTTTCTGGTGTAGCAGTACCAGTTTCTGGAAGGTGGTGCTTTTTCTGGACTTCCTGCAAAGCTGTTTTAGTTTGTGGTCCGAGAATACCGTCAACTGGACCCTTGTAAAAGCCGGTTGCAGTTAACAAATACTGAGTTTCTTCCGGTTCATAAACTACTAAAGTAAATGTTGTGGCGCGGGTAGCAGCGGGTAAAGTACCATCTTCCCCCTGAAGACCGTAACTTTGCCAAACTTGATTAAGTTCTACCTCAATTTCTGTGAGGGAAACATCCTTGGGCGCTTGCAAAGAAAAAATTGTCGGTGCTTGGGAAATCATATTTGTCAGTTGTTCGTTGTTCGTTGTTCGTGGCGAAGCATTTGGAAGATAAATTATCGGTCATTGCCAAAAATAGTTCTCCAAATGCTTCGCCCGTACAGTTGTTCGTTGTCAGTTGTCAGTTGTTCGTTGTTTTGCTACTGACCAATGACCAAGGACTAATTAAAGTCTGCGCCAGCGGCGACCGTCTTGGTTGATTAGTAATTCTGCTTCTTCTGGTTCCCAAGTACCGGCTTCATACTGAGGAATATTCGCAGGATTGGCTGGTAAATCCCATACAGACAAGGCAGGTGTAACTACTTGCCAAGCTGCTTCTACTTCGTCCGCCCGTGTAAACAAAGTTTGGTCGCCCATCATACAATCAAGGAAGAGACGATCATAGGCATCGGAAGTAGCAGAAATACCTAGAGAGCCGTAGCTAAAATCCATATCTACGGCACGGGTACGGAAATCACCACCGGGCATTTTTACATCAAACCGGAGGGAAATACCTTCATTGGGTTGTATTCGCATGGCCAAAACGTTGGCGTTTACTTGTTGAGCCGCAGAGGGGAACATTCTTGAAGGAACTTCGCGGAAATGAATCGCAATTTCACTGACTTTTTTCGGCATCCGCTTGCCAGTTCTTAGGTAAAAAGGAACACCTTGCCAACGCCAGTTATCTACCATGAACTTCATGGCCACGTAAGTAGGGGTAGTAGATTCAGGATTAACACCTGGTTCAGTTCGATACCCTGCTACCTGTTGACCTTTCATCCAACCCGCGCTGTATTGTCCACGAATTGCTGATTTTGACAAATTATTAACATCAGCTAAACGAGTCGCTTGTAACACTTTAACCTTTTCCGTGCGGATACTGTCAGCATCCATAGAGTTAGGTGCTTCCATGGCGGTTAAACAGTAAAGCTGCATGAGGTGATTTTGCAGCATATCTCGCAACGCGCCCGCACTTTCATAATAACCCGCCCGGTCTTCTACTCCCACGGTTTCGGCTACAGTAATTTGTACATGATCTACAAATTGCCGATTCCACAAAGGTTCAAAAATGGCATTAGCAAAGCGGAAAACCAGCAAGTTTTGCACCGTTTCTTTCCCTAAATAGTGGTCAAGACGATAAACTTGGTTTTCTTTACAAACCTTTTGTACTACTTGGTTGAGATTTTGAGCGGAAGCTAAATCACGACCAAAGGGTTTTTCAATGACTAACCGCTGTTTTTCGGGGTCTTCTAGCATTCCTGCTAACCCTAGTTGCTTAATAGCTTCAGGGAAGAAATTAGGGGCAACAGAGAGGTAAAACATCCGGTTTCCTCTTGTTCCTCGTTTCTCGTCCAATTCAGCTAATAGGGTTTTCAGTTTTTGGTATCCTGCGGGGTCATCTATATTCCCAGGACAGTAAAATAAACCTTGGGAAAAGTCTTGCCAAAGTTCACCTAATTCCACATTAGCGTGAGCTTCTGCCATGCCTTTTTGCATTTGCTCGCGGAAGTATTCGTGACTCCATTCCCGACGCGCTACGCCCACAATGGTGGTTTCTGCGGGAATACGTCTTTCTCTCCGCAATTTGTACAGTGCTGGTACTAATTTACGCCAGGTTAGATCTCCAGAAGCACCAAAGATGACGATAATTTGTGGTTCGGGCATCCCTTGCTGCTGTAGACCGACGCGCAATGGATTTTCTAGCAGACTGACCATAGGATTTTAGATTTTAGATTTTAGATTTTGCCAGAGGTGAAGGGCAAGAAGAAAAAGATCTCTACTTCCTGATCTTTTCTTAAATTCCGCAATCTCCTCTATAGGTGAGAATAGCTTGACTTGACCTTTGAAAGAGTTCATGAATGACACGGAAAGGACACGGACAGGTTATTGCAAGAGGTCTATAGAATACAGAATCCTGGATTTATTCCTGTCTTATGGCTAAAGTCGGTTAAATCGGAATTTTGTCTAATTACCTGTTTTGATAAAAGACATGACCTTGGCTACATTCTCTTTACTACCAATAATTAATGGTGTCCGCTGGTGCAATTTTGTGGGAACTACATCTAAAATATCCATTGTTCCTGTAGTCGCTACACCTCCAGCTTGTTCAATTAAAAATGCTAGGGGAGCAGTTTCATACAATAGACGTAATTTACCTTCTGGTTTTTGTAATGTGCCGGGATAGAGAAATACCCCACCCTGTAATAATATTCTGTGAATATCGCTCACCATTGCCCCACTGTAACGGGAACTATAACCTTCTGTGCGATGAACATAACGGATATATTCTCTAAAAGATTCATCCCATTGCCAGAAGTTACCATCATTAACGCTATAGGTGGCGGCATGATCTGGCATTTTGATATTTTCTTGACAGAGAATAAACTCACCCAAACTAGGATCAAGAATGAATGAATGTACACCTGTACCTATGCTATAAACTAGCATAGTGCTTGGTCCATAGAGAATATATCCTGCTGCTAATTGCTTGCGTCCATTTGTAAGTAAATCCTTAGCTTCACCATCAGCATCTTCTCCTTCTTGCTGACGAATGGCAAAGATAGAACCTAAACTGAGATTGTTATCTGTGTTAGATGAGCCGTCAATGGGGTCATAAAGGAGAGTATAACGACCAATGGGGCAGTTTTCGGGGATGTAGTAGGGTTTTTCCATTTCTTCGGAAGCGAGACGACAGACTAAGCCGCTTTGCTTGAACACGGAAATAAATACTTCATTGGCGTAAACATCCATCTTTTTGACGGATTCTCCCTGGACGTTGACTTCTCCAGTAAATCCCAGCACCCCTTCCATTAAACCAGCGCGACTCAACCGACGGGCAACTAATTTACCCGCTAAAGCGATACGATTCATCAGCGCACTTAAATCCTGGGCATTTGATCCAAAGCTTTGTAATTGCTGGAGGACGTGACGGGATAATGTTGTACAATCACGATCTAAAGCTTTATCTGTGGACAAATTTAAAGATTCTGATATTTGTGTCATGTTGTTCGCTGCTATGGGGTCATGTTCCTGCTTCTATCTTAGAAAGGGAATTTGATAACTTAAATGTGATTTTAGATAAACTAAAGAATTGAATTTTTGATTTGAAGATTCTCGACTTCTTGAAGAAGTCGGGGATCTGGGTTTTTCAGTATTTTTCTCTAGATAACAAATAATTGTTTTCACTACGCACTTAGTATATAATCATGGAGTCGGGCAAATATGAGGATTTGATAATCATGATCAAGATGAAGATATCTACCCCCTAATCGCTAAAACCCTTGCTGTAAGAGGATTTGCGTCTTCTAATTATATCGCAATTCAGAGGGAACAGGGAACGGGCAACTTTCTCACAGGAAAAACTCATGTTTAAAAACATGAGATTGAAATAATGACACTGTTTTTTTCGGGCTACGCATCTTTTAAAAACATCTTTTTTTTGACAGAAGCTCTAAACTGGTGCAAATGAGTGTTTCTGATCTGTTCCCTATTCCCTTCTTTTGTAATCAACAACAAGATCCCCGACTTCTTAAAGAAGTTGGGGATCTAAAAATTTTTGTATATTTTGCACAAATGCTACAGTGTTTTCTAGATGAATATTATGGCCGACTTGAGGAATTATTTGTAATTTAGCCAAGTTGCATTTTTCAGTCATAGCGATATTAATATCAATAAATTTTTCATCTTTCTCACCAACTAATAATAATAGAGGAATAGTATTTTTAGTTAGCAATTCCCATAAACTAGCTTGAGAACCTGTTCCCATAAACTGTAATGACTTGACTAGGTTTAAAGGATGATTTGTTAATCTACTGGATATCATAGATTGGTATTGAGGATGATTTTTGATATCACCAAAGATTGGCTGTTGATACCAATTATTGAGAAAGTCATAAAAATCATCTTGATTGATGATTCTAGATAGTTTTCTGGCTATTTGAGCATCACTTTTAATTCTGGCTAATCTTGCGGTTTCTGTTGCTAAACCTGGAGAAGCAGATTCTAAAATGACTTTAATAAACCTATGGGGAAAATGCAGAGCCAAATATAAAGCCAATCTTCCTCCCATGGAGTAACCAATTAAATAACATTGGTCAATTTTTAATTCATCTAATAATTGAATAATAGCTGCGGCTGTAGATGCCATTGTATAACATTCATCGTCTAAAGCCTGGGTTTTACCATGTCCAGGTAAATCAATTGTCAGATAGGAAAAATCAGCAAATAGTAATTTTATAACTTCATCAAATTCATGAATATTACCCATGAACCCATGTAAAAACAGAATTATTGGTTTGTTTGGTTGATGATTTAAAGAATAGTGAAATTGATATTTATGGATAATCAAGGTAAAAATCTATCTAAAGCAGCTTTTAATTGTTCAATCTCTAATTCTATATTCCCCTTTTGGGCGGCTCTACCAATACACTCAGTTAAATGTTCATCTAGGACAATTCTGGCTACTTTATCTAATGCCCCACGCACAGCAGCAATTTGTAATAATACATCAGGACAAGGGGTATTTTGCTGTACCATTGTTTTAATTCCGCGAACGTGACCTTCTATGCGCGATAGTCGGTTAACAATCCGCCGTAATGACTCTTCACTGTGGACATGAGGATGAACAGAATCAGCCTGATTGTGTGTATAATCTGGATGGTTGTGATCTGATGTAGGTAAAGATTCGTTAGTTACTGGGTTTGCTCCATTCATGGGTATTCTCTGCATATTTTTTAGCCATTTTGGCTGTAATTAATATTTTAGCCCAGAGAGCGCGGGGGAAGATGAAAAAATATCCTGCACTTTGAGCCAAGATTCCGTGAAATCAAAGAAACTTTAAATGACCGAAAATGTCAATAAACCAGAATTCTGATCTGAATCTGTAAAAATAGGTGTAGATAGATTTATCAAGAAACAGCAAAAATTAGACTTGTAGATTAGGTTGTGATTATGCGATTTTCCCAAATGTCCCGGTCTATCCGAAAACTCAGTACCCATATTTTAGCGATTTTTATAGGAGTGATGTTGACTTTCACCTCCCTGCGGGTATTACCTTCAGCCGCAGAACCGGGTCCGAATCCTGTCACTGAGTCATTCACAAAAATTGCTCAAAAGCCTTCTCCCGCTACGGCTGTGATTGGTAGTCATAGTTTTGTGACAGCAGCGGTCAATCGGGTAGGTTCAGCAGTGGTGAGAATTGATACAGAAAGAACGATTACGCGCCGAAATGATCCGATGATGGAAGATCCGTTTTTTCGGCGGTTTTTTGGTGATAGCTTTCCCCAACAATCACCGACTGAACAGTTACGGGGTTTAGGTTCTGGTTTTATTATTGATAAAAGTGGCGTAATTCTCACCAATGCTCACGTAGTTGATAAGGCTGATAAAGTCACAGTCCGTCTGAAAGATGGTCGCACCTTTAAAGGTAAAGTTCAAGGCATTGATGAAGTTACAGATTTGGCTGTAGTTAAGATTGATGCTGGTAAGGATTTACCTGTTGCAGATTTAGGTAATTCTGATCATGTTCAGGTAGGAGATTGGGCGATCGCTGTGGGTAATCCGCTAGGATTTGATAATACCGTCACCTTGGGGATTGTCAGCACCCTCAAACGTTCCAGCGCTCAAGTAGGAATCAGTGATAAACGGTTAGACTTCATTCAAACTGACGCAGCTATTAACCCCGGTAACTCCGGTGGACCATTATTAAATGGTTTGGGAGAAGTGATTGGCATTAATACCGCAATTCGCGCCGATGCGATGGGGATTGGCTTTGCAATTCCTATTGATAAAGCTAAAGTAATCGCTGCTCAATTGCAACGTGATGGCAAAGTTGCTCATCCCTACTTAGGTGTGCAAATGGTGACACTAACACCGGAATTAGCAAAACAAAATAACAATGATCCTAATTCCATGTTTGCAATTCCTGAAGTCGCGGGTGTTTTAGTCATGCGGGTTGTTCCTAATTCTCCGGCTGCAACTGCGGGTATCCGTCGCGGAGATGTGATTTTGCAAATTAACAATAACCCTATTACTAGTGCTGAACAGTTGCAAGGCGTAGTAGAAGACAGTACCCTTGGTCAAGCGTTGCAAGTGAAAGTGCAAAGAGGTAATCAGACACAGATGCTTTCGGTTCGTACCGCTGAGTTGAAAGATATTTCTTAGAGGGTGTTTGAATTTTGAAAATGGGGGTATGCGTAGGTATACCCCTGACTATATCTATTTCTGCTTTAATCCTCTAAGTGTAAAAGTTTGCGGTAAAAAGATTTAGGAAAATCGCTGATGCTATTTCGCTTATAGTTTTCCATTAGTTCAATTAAAAAACTAATAAATTCAAAACTTGGCATCATTACTTCATAAGTTAGTTCAGAGTTAGTCTCAAACTGAATCCGGCAAATGGTTGAATCTAAGGGTAAAGTGGCATCATTCCAAGTCGCAACAAAAGAAATATTCTTACCACCCTCAATTTTACGCTGTCCCTCCAACTCACGTGTTTTATAAAGACTGATGGCATAGGGTAATAAATTTCGCTTACTACCCTGAATATAAGGTAAATAGACGGTAGCTTGTTGTTGATTTGCAGGTTGGAGTTGATCAAAAGACGTATTACCAGACATTTTTGTAGATTCCTTCAATTATTCGCCATTTTTTGGGAGTTTGGGTTAAGCCAAGCCAAACCCAACCTCCGAATTCAGGCTTTTTTTACTTTAGCTAAGGTATTGTCAAACTAAAGTGGCTGTGGCTTTGAGGGCAAAAATTTTCTCAATTATATCTTCAACTACCTGATCCGGTGTCGAAGCGCCAGAAGTAACCCCAACTTTAATTTTCCCTACTGGAAGCCAGTTTTCTGTAATTGCCAATTCTCCTGTTAATTGCCGATGTTCAATGTTATTAATTGATTGAATCCGTTCCACACAATCAATGTGATAGGAAGGAATATCTCGATCAAAAGCAATTTGTTGTAATTGGGTAGTATTTGATGAATTAAACCCCCCAATAACTATCATTAAATCTACCTTTTCTTCCACTAATTCCAGCATAGCATCTTGACGTTCTTGAGTAGCATCACAGATAGTATTGAAATTTTGAAAATGCTGATTTAACTCTGCTGGTCCATATTTCTGCATCATGGTTCGCTCTAGCATTTTCCCGATTTTTTCGGTTTCATCTTTGAGCATGGTTGTTTGGTTAGCAATACCTACCCGTTCTAAATCTTGATCAGGATCAAATCCCGCAGAACAAGCTTTAGCAAACTTAGCTAAAAATTCCTGACGATTGCCACCATAGAGAATATAGTTAATGACATATTCTGCTTCTTGTAAATTTAAAACAATCAAATATTTCCCAGCAAAAGAACTGGTCGCAACGGTTTCTTCGTGCTTGTATTTTCCGTGAATAATTGAAGTGTAATCACCTTTTTTGTGCTTTTCGACAGTGTTCCAAACTTTAGAAACCCAAGGACAAGTAGTATCAACAATTTGACAACCTTTATCATTGAGAATTTGCATTTCTTGAACACTGGCACCAAAAGCTGGTAAAATCACCACATCACCGCTACCAACAACAGAAAAGTCTTTTACTTGATCAATAACGGGAATAAATTCTACCTGCATTTCCTGCATTCGTTTATTCACAGATGGATTGTGAATAATTTCGTTAGTAATCCAAATGTGTTCTGTCGGGAAATGCTGACGGGTTTCATAGGCCATGGCTACAGCCCTTTCTACACCCCAACAAAAGCCAAATGCTTGGGCTAGTTGGATTGTGACATCACCACGGTTGAGAGTGTAGTTAGAATTGCGGATTTCCTGAATTAAGTTACTTTGAAACTCAGACTGTAACTGAGTGGCTACTTCCGCCTGATGACCAAAGCCCTTACGATTATAATTGGCTGAATGTTGGAGGCTGCGTTTAAAAGCTTTTGTATCCATTTGAGATTGACCACTAATAATTACTATTTTTGATTTTCTCGCGCTTGGAGCCGATTTAGATAGAAATTTTGGATTTATATCCTATTTGTTGACTGTACCTTTTGTGGTTGAGGAAGTTGGGGTGTTAGTTGTTGGTTAGTATACATTTGCAAAGCAGTCCGCCAAACTAGATAACCAGGGGGACTCAGATGTAAACCGTCGGTGGTAAAATTTGAACGAAGATTACCTTGTTGATCGGTGAATAGGGGATGTAAATTGAGATATCTCGCGCCTTTTTTAGTAGCGATGTTATTCAGTTCCTGATTTAATTTGCGAATTCGAGAATTGGGAATAGCTAGGAGTTTTTCTTTTCCTTTCCAAGTTGTCCCCCCCGCACCATGTGGCAAAATTGACTGAATGACAATTTCTGCTTGGGGGTGTTTTCTGCGTAGATAGCTGATAATTTGCCGATAATTAGTGAGAATTTCCTGATCGTCTAGCCCGCGAATTAGATCATTAATACCTACCATCACCAAAATCATATCTGGTTGGGTGCGGTCAAAGAGATCTAATCTTTGTAACAGTCCATTGCTAACTTCCCCGGAAATTCCTTGATTTAGCCAATTTCTATCTTCCGGTAATAATTCTGGTGGAAACCATAAACTCAGAGAATCTCCCGCTAGTATGGTTAACCGTTGGGGATTTTTGTCAGCGGTTATTTTAGCTTCTTGCTTGAGCATATCCAACCATTGGGGATAACTGAGTTGATGACGGGGACCTAACTCTGGTGCTACATATTGATTTTTCCAGTTAAGGTTAACTGGTTCTGGGGGATTTGGGATAGCTGTCGTTGCTACCACAGGGGTTATTTTTTGCTGTCGCCAAATCAATGAAATGACCGCTAACATTAGGATAACGTTAGTTAACAGTGCGAAGAATCCCCAAGCAGGAAAGGTTTTTACACAGTTAGACACGACTGATAAAAATGACCAATATTAAACTTCATTGTAAATCTGGTAAGAGACTTCCAAATAAAAAATCTGCCAAAATTTCTTATGGAGTTTTCTAATTGGTAATTGAGATCAAGATTATAGGATTAACGGCTCAGAATATAGTTTCTTTGAGAAAATGCGGTTTATTTCTGAATGTAGAGACGTTATAGGTAACGTCTCTACATTATCTATATCTATTTGTTAGGAATTCGATCTGCAAACTCGGAGTTATAACCTTCTTCTCCGTGTTCGTTAATATCCAAACCTTGATCTTCAGTTTGATCCGGAACTCGTAAACCAATTGTAGCCGCAATAATTTTGAGAATGATCCAAGTCCCGACAGCCGCAATGATATAGGCTAGGGCGATCGCTCCTAATTCTACAAATAATTCACTGAAGTTACCACGCAGTACCCCATCTTTTCCGCCAGCATTAACTCTAATGTCGGCAAAGATAGCTGTTAAAATCGCACCTATAGTCCCACCCACACCATGTACTGGATAGGTATCTAAGGCATCATCAACCTGTAACTTGTGCTTGAAACTGACAGCAAAGAAACAGACGACGGAGGTAATGAAACCGATGAGAATTGAGGCTAGAGGTGTGACAAATCCGGCGGCTGGGGTGATCCCAACTAAACCAGCTACCGCACCTGTGGCTGCGCCTACTGCGGTGGGTTTTCCCCGTAATGTGGCTTCTAAAATCAACCACATTAACGCACCAGCGGCGGTCGATGTATTGGTAGCAACAAAGGCTACAGTGGCTACTGTACCTGCGGATAAGGAACTACCAGCGTTAAAGCCGAACCAACCAAACCAAAGTAAGCCAGCACCTAACAAAATAAAGGGGACATTGTGGGGAGGGCTAAGACGATCTGGATAGTTTTTTCTGGGACCGAGGACAATTGCTGCTACCAGTGCCGAAAC
Source organism: Anabaena sp. AL09 (assembly GCF_001672255.1). NCBI lineage: Bacteria > Bacillati > Cyanobacteriota > Cyanophyceae > Nostocales > Nostocaceae > Anabaena > Anabaena sp. AL09. The sequence continues at coordinate 73,950 of NZ_LJOQ01000083.1, read as the reverse complement.
ACCGGAACTAATATGCACTACTGTCCCACCAGCAAAGTCTAGAGCGCCTATCCCACCAGCTAACCCTAAAAATCCTCCTTTTGCCCAAACCATGTGTGCCAGGGGTGTGTAGATGAAGGTTGACCACAGCAGCACAAATAGGCAATAGGCGCGGAAACTCATCCGTTCGGCGATCGCTCCTGAAATTAAGGCTGGGGTAATAATTGCAAACATGGCTTGATAGATCATGAATGCTTGATGGGGAATTGTTCCCGCATAAGAAACAACTTCCACAGGGTCTGAACCTTGCAGATAGCCTGTTGTTTCTAAGCCGACACCGTTTAACCCAAACCACTGTAAACCACCGATAAAGGGCAACCCAGGGGCAAATGAAAGGCTATAACCCCAGAGAATCCAGGTGACTCCGACAATGCCCATCAACACAAAACTCATCATCAATGTGTTGAGGATATTGTGCGATCGCACAAACCCACCATAAAAGAAGGCTAATCCCGGTGTCATTAGCAATACTAAGGCTGATGAAATCAGCATAAATGCTGTATCGCCTGAATTAGGAGGGGGTGCAGCAGCGGCTTCTGCAAGGGCATTTCCAGTTAATAACCCTACCAACATAAATAGGGTTAAACACCCAATAATGACTACTTTTTTGAACATTTATTTTCGTTCCTCTGTGTCTACAATAATATTAGTCTTAATCAAAGATAATTCGTATTATTTACTACTTTTTTCTGTCTTTAAAGTTACTTAATGTTTAATTTTTCAGTAATTTTCACAAAAATCTGATCTTTTCTCTAACTTAAAATTTGCACTAAGGTTCATTTTATTATGCAATATTTACATTTCGTTGATACTTTGCGGTTTTAAAGTTCTGGTTTTTGCTCTTTCTAAAGCAGTTAAAAGACGCGCTGCATTTTGAGATGAGCGCAGTAAATGAGTTGTTTCTAATCAACTTTCTAATTCGTCAGCAGCAATAGGGGCGAGGTTTGCACCATCAGGTTGGGTAATCATCATTACTTATCTATCTGCAACTACTTGAGCGCAGATGTCAGCTAGGTTATTACGAGCATCTGTTAGGTTTGTTTGGTTGGTTGGACATGGTGGGATTTTTCCTTTCTGGATCAATATCTCCAACCTTGCCAGAACTAGCCCACCATAGTGGGTAGCATCCATAATCAGCCATGAGTTTGATTTTTTCTATTTTAAACAGCATCTACCAATTCAAAACGAATTTTTTTACCAACAACTCTTGCAGCTTTATCAATTGTTTCTAAGGTAACAGAATGATTATCAGGAGATAAAAGTCTATCAACAGATGATCTACTTGTTTTCATTTTCTCAGCCATTGCTGTTTTAGTAATATTTTTCTCAGCCATTGCAGTTTGAATTTGCCAAGCAATTACTCTTTTAATAGCTATTAAATTTATTTCGTCTAATGTTCCTTCTTCTTCTAAAAACGCATCAAGAGAAGAACCAATATAAGGATTTTCTGTCATTTTTACGCCTCCAATGTGTGTTTGCGTTCCCAGGCTAAATCTAATTGTTGTTTTGGGGTTTTTTGACTTTTCTTAATGAAGCCATGCAGCAATATCATTTTACCTTCATAGAAACAAAATAACACACGAGCAATTTTATTTTGTGGTAAATTTGTTCTGACTTCAAATAATCCATCACCCATTGGCCGACAGGTATGCATTCCAATTGGCCAACCAAATTCAACTGTTTTGATATCAGCACCAATCAAAAATCTTTCCTCTTTAGAGGATGTTTGAAAAGTTTTAGGTTGTGATTTTAGGCACTTACAGATCCCCCCTAACCCCCCTTGTTAAGGGGGGAACTAGAGTCAAAGTCCCCCTTTTTAAGGGGGATTTAGGGGGATCTAAAAATATTTGATACACCATGAGGGACTTTTCAAACACCCTCTTAGGCAAGGGATGAGCGGTGGACCACTTTTAAATCAAAAAGGAGAATTAATAGCAATTAATGGCTTATTAAAGTATCCTTTTCAGGGGATTAAGGCTTTTACTGATGGTTCTGTACCTAATCAACAAATTTATGCAAAAATAGACTCTTTAAGTTGGGCTATTCCTATTACTAAAGTCATTGATTTTATGGAAACACAAAGTCTAGTTGAGCAAAATTTACATAATTACTGAAAAAAAATCAAAAATATTGAATATGCTTTTAATAACTAATCAATTAACTAGGGTGTTTTTGGGGCTATCGGCAATAACAGCAATGGCTATGACTATTCCAGCATTAGCTAACAGTGTACCTCAAGGAATCGCCGAAAATGTCAGAGAATCTATAGTCCAAATCAATAGCAAAGATAATGGTTCTCCTGGAGGTTCAGGAGTGATTATTGACGAAGAAAATAATATTTACACTGTATTAACTGCCAATCATGTTGTTTGTAGTGCCATAAAACGACCAGGGAAGATTAATTGCTCTCAAGATATCAATTACTCAATTCGTACCTACACAGGGAAAGAGTATGTTATGAAAAATCGTCAAGTTTTACAGACAGATCAAAATGGAGTTGATTTAGCAATTATTACATTTCAAGCTCCAGACTCAGAATATTATCGTCCTGTTGTTATTGAAGATAAGCCATTGGAAATTGGTACAGACATTTTTGTTGCTGGTTTTCCAGCCGTATTTGGCAGAAAAGGTGCAGATAGAGAATTTGCTTTTACAGGAGGGAGAATTGTTTTTAATCAGAATCTCCGAAATGGTTATAGTTTGGTTTATGATGCCAATACTTTGACTGGTAATAGTGGAGGAGGTGTATTTGATATTAATGGCAATCTTGTAGCCATTCACGGACTTGCAGATGCTACTAAATCGGGATTTAATGCCGGCATTCCTATTAAAACTTATTTGCAGTTAACCAAAGGGAAAGTTATCTCAAGTGACACGGAGACAATCCCCCAATCTGAGCCAGCAAAAATCTCCTCCAATGACCGAAATTTGCAGATTATTCAAAATTTCGGATACAATCCTACAGCTTGTGAACCTGGTAGACAAGTAGTATCAATTATGTTTGGCAATAAAGAATACTGTGTTGAGCCTAGACCTCCTTTAACTGGTCTAAAATACCGATATAATTCGACTACTAATCAATTAGAGCTTTTCGATGCACCAAAATCTAATAACCCTAATAACCCTAATATAGGTTTATAAGGAAAATGCCGCCAAGGTGGAGATTTTAAATTTTATTGAAAATGACACAAAAAATGTTAATGTAAATAGCTTTAAAATACCCTGTCATTTATCAATATGTCAGTCTCTATCACTATCTCTCAACTGCTTGAAGAACTTCAAGCTGAATCGGTGAATGTATCTGCGTCTACCTTAACTCAGTTGGGGATGGGGATACAAACAGATACTCGCATTTTGCAACCGGGTGAAGTCTTTTTGGCTTTGCGAGGAGAAAAGTTTGATGGACATGATTTTGTCGCGACAGCGATCGCTAAAGGGGCTATAGTTGCCATAGTTGATCATGCTTACGAGAATCCCGGTTTTCCAGTTTTGCGGGTTAAAGATACTTTAAAGGCATATCAACAAATTGCTAAATGGTGGCGTGAAAGCTTTACTATTCCTGTAATTGGCATCACAGGTTCAGTAGGGAAAACTACAACTAAAGAACTAATTGCCGCAGTTTTAGCCACAAAAGGAAAAGTTCATAAAACCTACGGGAATTTTAATAATGAAATAGGAGTCTCCAAAACCCTGTTAGAAATGGGTCGAGAAAATGACTTTGCTGTGATTGAAATGGCAATGCGAGGCAGGGGACAAATTGCCGAACTGACAGAAATTGCTAAACCGACAATTGGGGTAATTACTAATGTAGGAACGGCACATATTGAATTACTTGGTTCAGAAGATGCAATTGCTGAAGCTAAGTGTGAATTATTAGCAACAATGCCAAATGATAGTATCGCCATTCTTAATCATGATAACCCCTTATTAATGACAACAGCAGCGAAATTTTGGCAAGGGAAAGTTATCAGTTATGGCTTTTCTGGTGGTGATATCCAAGGAGAATTAATTGATAGTGAAACTGTAGAAGTTGCCGGCATCCGTTTACCTTTACCTTTACCTGGTCGTCATAATGCTACCAATTTTTTAGCAGCTTTAGCAGTAGCTAAGGTATTAGAAATTGATTGGCAATTATTACAATCTGGGGTCATGGTAAATATGCCCACAGGTAGAAGTCAACGCTTCACTTTGCCCAATGATGTCGTGATTTTAGATGAAACCTATAATGCCGCCCCAGAAGCCATGTTAGCGGCTTTGCAGTTGTTAGCAGACACACCAGGAAAGCGGAAAATTGCGGTTTTAGGGGCAATGAAGGAATTAGGAGAAAGATCCCCAGAACTTCATCAAAAAGTCGGGAAAATGGTCAAAAGTTTGCATCTTGATGGATTATTAGTATTAGTTGATGGTAAAGATGCGGAAATTATGGTTAATAGTGCGGATAATATATCTTGTGAATGTTTCACTAATCATGCCGATTTGGTAACAAGATTAAAAACATTTATGCAAACAGGCGATCGCTTATTATTCAAAGCAGCCCATTCTGTGGGATTAGATCGAGTTGTCAACCAATTACGGGCAGAATTCACCAATTAAAAAGAGTTGAAAATTGTATTTTCAATATGTTGTCTATTTGCTATAGTTTAGACAAAACAAACTTAATTAAGTCGGTATTTTCTCAGAAATATCATCCACAAGAAAATTACATCTTTTGTAGAGATGTTCCATGAAACATCTCTACCATATAGCAAAAAACAATCTAAAATGTCGTTTAACGAATGAAAATAAACCATTAATTGTTATCAATAGCGAGACAAAAATATTTCAATAAAGTCTTATCCATTGAGATCAAAGCCTTGAATTTATGGATTATTTTTGGAAGAATCAAAAGTAAGGTTAGTCAATATCAAGTCTAATCTCATTTGTTTGATATCAAGACGATATATAAAGGAGAAATTATCATGACTAATATCCAAATATCCACACTACTTCCTGTCGGTTATGATTTATTTAATGATATTGCTAGTTTTCTCAATGAACTAGCTACCGAGGAAGTACAAGATGTTTATGGTGGAGGTTATCATAGTTGTTGGTCTCATAAAAACAATTACTCTCACAACAATTCCAAGAGTGGTTATAACGGAAAATATTGGGGTCATTAAAATTAGAAAATAGCTGTTAAATAACTAACAGCTATTACTAATAGTCAGAATGGTAATTTTTATTTTTTACTACTATTCTGACTATTAAATTGTATTTGGTCAAGACGAGATATCAAGGAGGAATTATCATGACTAATATCCAAATATCTCCACTACTTCCTGTAGGTTATGATTTATTTAATGATACTAATAGTTTCCTCAATGAACTAGCTACTGAGGAAGTACAAAACATTTTTGGTGAAGGTTGTCATAGTGGAGGTTTTAGCGGAAGTTTTAGCGCAAGTGGAAGTTTTAGTGGCAGTTATAGCGCAAGCGGAAGTTATAGCGCAAGTGGCAGTTATAGCGCAAGTGGAGGTTATTAATGGTCACCATTAAACTCGAAAAAAAGCTGTTAGTTACGCAGCTATCAACAGTCAGGAGTAAAACCCTTTAGCTGCAAGGCTTTGTAATGAAAATTTGTACCTCAATCACTTGCAATATGCTGTAATTAACAGTTATTACCAATAGTCAGAATAGTAATTTTTATTTTTACTACTATTCTGACAGGTTATAAAAAAGTCAAATATCAGGTTTATAGCAATCGTGAAATTCTGACTTTTGTTGTAATTACTTACCAAAAGAAAACAATTGTGGAGAATTTTTTCGCCACATAATTACCAACAGATTAGTCAATAAACAGGTAATTGCTAGGGATAACAAAATATAAGTTGGTGGCATAACTACACCAATCATGAACTAAGTGTAAACGTGCAGAAGCATGATACTAGCAAACAGACAAGCAAATCCAACAGATATCCACACCTGAAGCATGGGACGATTTAGGAAGATGAGGACAATTGTGAATAAGGTTGTCAGGATATTAGCTGGAACAAGAAAGGCACAAATGCCTATACAGTTGTTGCGGGAAAATTCGATTAAGGTGTTGAAATCTAACATTAATTTTTGGGGATAATTGTAGGTTCTTATTATTAAGTTTTATTATCAATAATATCATTAATAAAATTATAGGGTTCTACCGTTCCCCTTATGATCAAACATCCTTTTAATATATCCAAAACCATTGGTGTACATGGGTTTAATCTAAATTAATATTTTTGAAAATATTAAAACCTCAAATCCAATCGGTGTAGGGGTTTCAGGGATATTTTACCGAAAATATCATAAAGGGAGCGGTAGAGCCAATTATAGTACCTTAAAAGTGAGTAATTACGCCATTTATGTAACAATTTTTAAAGAATTAGCCTTGTCCACTAAATTTATTAATGATAGAGACGCTGTCAGAAACGTCTCTACAAGGTCTCCCAGATGAAAAACTCTCTCCGATTAACCCATCAAAATCACAGTATCAATAACGTGAATCACGCCATTATCAGCATCAATATCTGCTGCTAAAACTGTGGCATTTTTTACCTCAAAACCATCATCACAATTAATTTTAATAGGAGAACCTTCCACAGAAGTTACAGTACCAAGTTTTGCTAAATCAGCCTTTGTTAACTTACCAGGCACGACGTGATAGGTTAAAATCCTTGCTAACTGAGGAATATTTTGTAATAAAGTTGTAATTGTACCAGGGGGTAACTTGGCAAAAGCGTCGTCAGTTGGTGCAAACACAGTGAATGGCCCGGGACTTTTTAACGTTTCCACCAACCCAGCAGCGGACACAGCGGCCACTAAAGTTTTAAACGCATCATTACTAACTGCAATATCAACAATATCAGGCATTGACTTTACCTCTCATCTACCAAAGGTTCTAAAAAATAGTAAATCATGTTTAAGTTTTATTAATGACAATTCTGGTAAAATATATTCTGATGATTTTCTGAATATTTTTTTATACATAAAATGGATAAACGCACTTATGCAATATTGGGAACCGGCGCATTAGGTGGATTTTATGGTGCAAAACTGCAAAAATCCGGTTTAGAAGTTCATTATCTACTCAAAAGTGATTATCAACAGGTAAGCGAACAAGGTTTAATTATTGAGTCTAAAGACGGTGACTTTACCCTTTCTCAAGTTAATGCCTATAACAATGTAGACAAGATGCCACAGTGTGATGTGGTTATAGTATCACTAAAAACTACCCAAAATCAACTTTTACCAGATTTATTACCGCCAATAGTTAAAGATGACGGGGTGGTACTGGTATTACAAAATGGATTGGGTATCGAAGCAGAAATCGCGGAAATTGTGAGTAATGTCCACGTTATTGGGGGTTTATGTTTTCTCTGTTCTAATAAAGTTGCACCAGGACATATTCATCATTTAGATTATGGACAAATTACATTAGGTGAATATACATCTAATTATCAATCAATTGGCATTACTAAAAAAATGCGAGAAATTGCCGCAGATTTTGAAAATGCCGGTATATCAATAGAACTATTAGAAGATTTACTATTAGGACGTTGGAAAAAGTTAGTTTGGAATATTCCCTATAATGGCTTATCTGTGATTCTTGATGGGAGAACCGATGAATTAATGACAGATATATATACTCGTCAGTTAGTAGAAAGTTTGATGTGGGAAGTAGTTATAGGGGCAAAAAGTACGGGCAGAATTATTCCTGAAAGTTTCGTTCAAACCATGTTAGATTACACCGTGAAAATGAAACCTTACCGCACCAGCATGAAAATTGATTTTGATGAAAAACGTCCTTTAGAATTAGAAGCAATTTTTGGTAATCCATTAAGAAAAGCAGAATTAGCAGGTGTAAATTTGCAGCAAATTCGTTGTTTATATCAACAATTGAAGTTTTTGGATATGAGAAATAGAAGTTAAATCTAAATCCTGACTCATTCCATCCGAAAAAAGGGACAAATAAACTATCTCCATAGTTGTTATTTAAGGGGAAAAAGCAAAGGGAAAACCTTTACCCCTAAGAGGATGTTGGGAAAATCAGGCAAGGCAAATAATATTTATTCGACAACATTCTCCTTCACTAATCTTTGGTCAGATGCTACTGCCAGAAGTTCTTCCACAATATCCCAAGCTGCTGCACATTCACGAGAAGAATCGCCCTTAGTTGCACAAATTGTTCTCGCTTCTTCCCGTGCAACTTCTATTTCGTCCTCAATAAAGATACGTTTTGGATTTTCAAACAAATCACTTTTTCTGAGGATATCGGTAATTGAGATGATTCCTAACAGCTTACCTTTAATTACGGGAGCGCGACGAATACGGGTATTGGCAAACAAGCGAGCTACATACTCCACACCAAGCTCAGGATTGACGACAATACAAGGCTTAGTCATAATTTCATAAACTCGCACTTGTTTGGAGTCTTTACCGTGAGCAGCAACTTTATAGACAATATCAGTTTCACTGACCATGCCATAGGGGTCATTTTCTGTACGAGGTTCCACAATTAAAGATCGCAAACCTTTATATTTCATCAAATCCACAGCTTCGGCTACGGTTGCTGAACCACGAATTGTAATCACTTCTGTGGTCATTATGTCTTCAGCTTTCATCATCGGTTTATAAATTCCTGTCAATAGTTGGATTGAAATTTGTGGGTAACTTGTGAATTGTAATGAATTTGCAAAAAGCCCGTTTCAGCCTTCTCCAGATTGCTGATTATTCTTATGTAAATGAGTATGCTTGACTGAGCAAAAAACCATGAATTCTTGGATTTAATCTTCGTAAATTCTGGCTTCTAAGGCATCGGGAAATTCTTGACAATACATTTCAAAATAGCTTTTTGGGTTTTCCACAAAGTCACTTTTTCTGAGGATATCGGTAATTGAGATGATTCCTAATAGCTTACCTTTAATTACAGGGGCGCGACGGATGCCTGTATTGGCAAATAAGCGGGCTACATACTCCACACCAAGTTCAGGATTGACGACAATACAAGGCTTGGTCATAATTTCATAAACTCGCACTTGTTTGGAGTCTTTACCATAAGCACCAACTTTATAAACAATATCAGTTTCAGTGATCATGCCGTAGGGGTCATTTTCTGTGCGAGGTTCGACAATTAAAGATCGCAAATGGCGTTCTTTCATCAGTGCTACGGCTTCGGCTACGGTTGCTGAACCACGGATTGTGACAACTTCTGTGGTCATTATGTCTTCAGCTTTGATCATGGTTAAAATCCTGAAAGTAATGGGTATGAGTCTGTGGGACTTTGATTGGGTAAATGTCTAAATATGGAGCAGATGGAAATAGATTCACTTATTTCTAATATTTGCTGCTTAGACACTTCTGGCGAAAGATTAGATGTAGTTAATGGTTGAAAATTACTTGGTATTCCGGGTGCGTAAGCCTCAATGACACTACCATCCAGAGAGCGCATTACCATCAGGTAGTCACAAACTGGACACTCTGTGCGGATAATTTGATTCATCAAAGAATGCTTGTGAGCTAGTTTTCCATCAGTTAAAAACTGACGTTTTGCTTCACTACCGCAATTAGGACATGGAAATATATACGCTCTCTGCATGGAGAAACCCCCTCAAGAAGGTGAAAGTATTTTGTTTAAAGCTGTGGTGAATTTTTCATAGGGAACTACCCCAACAACTATTTCTGATAATTCGCCATGATTGAAAAACATAACTGCGGGAATACTGCGAATACCGTACTTTTTAGCAATGCTTTGATTTTCGCCATCACCAACATCTAATTTGACTACTTTTGCCTGATCTTTGTATTCTTGGGCCAGTTGATCCATTAAAGGAGCAACCATCCTACAAGGTCCGCACCAAGTTGCGGTGCAGTCCATGACAAACAACTCTTTCGCCTCTAAGAGCGATTCAAAGTCTGATTTTTGGATATATTGAACAAGAGTTTCATTCGGACTTTCAGAACTAGCCATAGGTTTCTCCAGTAAAAATTAAAATTGGTAATTATGTGGTTGGGAAATGGGAAATTGTCAAGGATAAGATGGAATGTCCATGAGTTAAGTTGTTTGTTGAGGTAAAGCCAATCTCAGAAGTGCTATAACCCTGATGCCATAGAAATTTCAATCTTTTGATTTTTCTTTTATTTCGCATAAAATACTCAGGACTTTTACTTTATTTTTGTGTCATGCAGATAAAATCTGTTTTCCTGCTTTGATTAATCTTTTTCTAGCATTTAAAGTTTTTTTGTTTCCTATTAAACGAGACTTAGAAAAAGAATCTTGTAAAAACTGAGTTACTATTTCGACTGGGCGATCGCCATTAATCACAGTTAAACAACCTTGTTGGCGATAATGCTGAATTAAGGGAGTAGAATGCTCCTGATAGACTTCTATTCGCCGATAAATAACCTCATGATTATCGTCTAAGCGACCTCGTTGCAGTAACCTTTGTACCAAAACATCAATTGGGACATAAAAGCTAAAAACTTGGTCGTAAGGCCGTTCTGATAATGCAGTGTTGCCTTTAGCCCGGATTTCTAATAGTAATTGATCAAGAAGTTTCACCTGGGATAAATTACTAGGAAATCCATCCAGAATCCAACCCCGTTGGGCAGAGGAATGACTGAAGTGTTGGCGGATGATATCAAGAATGAAATCATCTGGAACTAAATCACCTCTTTCTATATACGGCTTGACTTTTAAGCCGAAAGAAGTTTCTTTAGCGATCGCCTGACGGCATATATCATCCATGGAAATATGCGGAATTTGCCATTGGCTTGACAGTGCTGCCCCCTGGGTACTCTTGCCAGCACCCGGTACTCCCAAGAAAATCAATCGCATTCAAACACCCCCTATTTCCAACCTAAGATGAGATGAAATCAACAACCAATACAATCCCCAAATATAAGATTCCTCTAGGAATAGCCAATATTTGAGATATCATATCTACAGAGGTGATTGAATTCTCAAAACTATGGCAACTGAAAAATCAAAAGACTCTTACCTGTGGGAAAAGCTAGACCAAGCCAGGAAAGCGAAAGCTGCCAGTGGCGGCTATGCCGGCTATGGTTCACCTGCTTTTGGTCAACAGTCAGTTAATGGTGAACTAGTAGAGAATCCATCTGAACAACAGATCATTGAATTAATTCGCCGTCACCACAAGTCAGGAAAATCACTTCCACAAATTGCCGCGTGGCTTAACCAGCAAGGATATACAACCAAGCGAGGCAGTCAGTGGCAACCTGTATCAGTTAAAAGGGTTTTAGACAGGCTGTATGGTAAAATACAAAGAATTTCCGGCATGGACGAAGACTGATGCCCACATTGGCTCTGATTTAGAACCACAACGTAAAAATGTCTTCTTTGCCCTATTTGAATAGACAACTTTAAATTTTATCCTCCGTTTACCTTTTAATCGTTAAACCCTTTATATGTAAACTGTTTCCTCGATTTATCCTTTACATCCCTCATATCATAACTGAAATTTGTAGAAATAATATGTATATGACAAAAAACTTTACAAAACTTCATAAATTAACTTTATCAGCTATTGTCAACCATGCAAATTGATGACCCACTCATTGGCGTTCCCTGCTTAGAAGAGGCGATAGATAGGCATCCACTGGTTGTTGCGCCCCATACTTCCCTAATTAATGTTGTGAATTTAATGAATCAGACGCGAGGTAATAGTTGTTTATTACCTGATTTTGATTCAGCAATTGGCTTTAGTTCCATGGGAGGTACGCGTTCAAGTTGTATTTTAGTCATGGAAGAAACAGAAATATTGGGTATTTTTACAGAGCGAGATATTGTCAAACTTACAGCGGCGGGTAGAGATTTTGCTGATGTGAAAATAGCTGATGTCATGGTGCATCCAGTCATAACCTTGGCGGAAACTGCATTTCGGGATATCTTTGCCGCACTGTTTTTGTTTCGACGATATCGCATTCGCCACTTAGTGATAGTCAATGCAGAGGAACAACTCGTGGGGATTGTCTCCCCAGAAAGTATTAGACAAATTTTGCGCCCCACCAACTTGCTGAAAATGCGGCGGGTGTCAGAAGTAATGACAACTCAGGTAATTCATGCACCACCTACAGCCTCCGTACTCAGTTTGGCGCAGATGATGGCGGAAAATCAAGTTAGTTGCGTGGTGATAGTAAAAAGAGATTCCTGGAACGATGTCTTATCAGCTTTTAAACCAGTAGGAATTGTGACAGAAAGAGACATCGTACAATTTCAAGCATTGGGATTAAATTTGGCTCAAATTCAAGCAAAAACAGTGATGAGTACACCCTTATTTTTGCTAAGTCCAGAAGATTCTCTCTGGTCTGCCCATCAAGAAATGCAGCAGCGACGAGTGCAGCGATTAGTTGTATCCTGGGATTGGGGAGCAAAGTTAGCGATCGTCACTCAAACCAGCTTGTTGCGAATATTTGATCCACTGGAGATGTATGGAGTCATAGAAACATTACAAATAACTGTAGCTCAATTAGAAACCGAAAAAGCTAAATCTTTCCATAACCAAAGTAACTCCACCGAACTACCACTACAGCCAGACTTAAAGCAGATACAGAAACAACATATAGTTGCTGACGAAAACTTAGATAACTTGATTGCTACTGTTGAAAGCCGGATAGAACATTTGATCAAAAACCCTGATTTATCCACAGAATTACAGCAAATGTATTTAAGTTTAGCGACAACGGAGATGCAAAAAATCCGCCATTGTCTTCATAGCTGAAAAAATATATAGGACTAATCAAACCATTTATAGCTGGACTTTAGACTACAAACTTGTTTTATCCAAGTTTATAACTCACATAGCGATTTAAGCTAACTTTTTCCTCTGCGGCTTCTATAGCTAACTTACGATGTAGCTCTGGAGTAATACGAACTTGGAATTTACCACTATAAGTTTTTTCTGCAAGAGGTTCTGGAACTAGCTCTTCATTAGATTCCATATCAGTTACTACATCTTTTACTAAATCTGTAATACCTTTGAGTGTAGCATTCTGATCTTTATGAAGATAAGACAGACTGGGAAATTCAGCACACAATCCCACGAATTCTTGATCTTCTTCCGACCAAGTAACTTTATATGTGTAGTGGGTATAGTTAACCATCTTCCATTTCCTCAATTTTTTCAATTGCGGCTAAAACCTGCTTAACTTGATAAGCCTTTGCTTTTCCTTTTTCTTCTTGAATGTTGACTCGCGGATCTCCAGCCCAAGGTGTTTTGTAGACACAATGACTTGTTCCTTGCTGTCTGGCTTCTCCAAAATAATGATTACAAACTTTCACTAAATCAGCAAAGTTCACATTTTTAGGATTATTCCTGAATTCTGCAAGGAGTTTTTTGATTTGTGCCATAGGCTTGTACAAAGTTGCAGTTAAATAAATAACTTATCATGCTGAGTACCGCGAAGTCTCAGTGAAATTACTACCGACCAATCTCTACGGCTTTTTTTGAATAGTCGCGGAAATTTTTACGGAGTCCTCTTAGAAAGCAACTTGGTAAACTATTGCACTTTAAACTTGAAGAATTAGGATAAGTAAGATGCTTATGATTAGCGTTAAATAAATAATAGTATCAATATTAATACTATGTCAATGGGAGCGTTAAACTAATTTGACGATAAAATCACAAAACCTCTATTCATAACCATTTACCAGATACAGCAGATTTCGCTCTAATGAGGTACAAACTTGAATTATGAAACTCTTGTAGTGCGGGCATACTATGGCTAACGCCACGCTGCGCTATCGACAAGTGTTACAGTGAGCTTGCGATGCCCTGAGCTTGTCGAAAGGTCGAACTGCTCAGTACAAGTCTTGCCCGCTGGATATGTACCTCATCACACCGGAAAGTGCTGTATTATTCAGAATAATCACTACCAGAACCAAACTTCCATTTATCTATTAACCGATGCCAATAATATCGGTTTTCTGGTGATAGATTATTAACTAATGTTTCTAATCTTGGACTTAGAGAGAACAAACTAGTATACACAATTAAATTCACATAATGTAACATCCAATCCAACAAACTCAATAAACCAACTTGGGGAATGATTTTCGCAACTAATAAAGGATGAGATAAACCAGTTTTTAACAAATTTTTTGTTAACGCCCCAAACTGAACAATATCTTGTAAAAAAGGTTTTAAAACAGGTGTTCCTAACTGCTGCATTTGGGCAAATACAGCGGAGAGTAATTGGTTAATTTGATTGGAATCAATTTTCTGATTTACACCTACACTCATCGCTTTTTGAAATAACCAAGTTACAGTTAAACTCGGTTGATAGGGTTGCAATATTGCTAAAGATTTGGCAGATAATTGATCAGTTTTTAATGCTTCTTCAATTCCTAAAGTTAGCCTTTGTAAATGACGTACCATAGCCCCAAAACCACCAAAACTTAAAGGTGATTGATTACCGCTACTATCTCCCACTGGGAGAATCCGATTCCAAGGGGTTTGCAGAGGACTTTGACGATAACTAGGAAAGAAACCAAATAACGCCCTTTGAAAATTTAGGCGATTAATTTCCACACCTTGATATTCTGGTAACAAGCGTAAATATTCATCAAATAAAGTTTCTAAACTTAACCGTTGTGGATCTGCATCCATGTAGGTAAATAAATATGTAGTTCTACCATCTTTAGCTGGAAAAGCTTCCCAAAAATATTGACATTGATTTTCCAAAGCTGTGAAAGATAACAACAAATCTCCTGAGTTATTTTCTGGATATCCTTTAGCACAAGTTCCTACAACTAAACAAAGTGCATCTGGTTTTTTTCCTTGACGTGCTTGTTGGCTAATGGGGGAAAGATTTCCCATAGCATCTAGTAACAATTTTGCAGTAAATTGATTATTGACTATGACTCCATTTGGGTGAACTACTGCATCATTAAATGGTGTATTTTCAAATAACTTTCCTCCAAGCTTAAGAAAGCGGGTTTTTAAGGTTTCGAGGAGATAAATAGGATTGACACCAATGTTAAGAACATCTTCTACCCAAACTTCTGTACCTCCTTGAAAGCTAACTCTTGCGGGGTTATATTCAGTGACGATAGCTTGTGTTAATTCGTCTGCTGTCAACAATTCCAATTCCCGAAATACTTCTAACTCTTTGCGAGAAATATTCCATTCCTGTTCTCTTCCGCGCAAAATTCCCCTTTCTAGTAAGGCTACGCCCACACCACGTACAGCTAAAGCGCAACCAATCAAAATTCCCAAAGTTCCACCGCAAATAATGACATCAAATTCTACAGATTCTAAATTTTTGGGATTTTCTTTAACTACGTTGGGTATGGGTGCGTTACCTTTTCGCAACGATGCTAATATGCTGTCAGTACGACGCAAGCCGCCTAAAACATCGCCTGGGAGTTGGGAAAGAATTTCTTCGGTTAGGGACATAAAATTTAATTCCATCTGTGTATTTGATGATATACTAAATTTATAACTATGTAATAGTTAGTTGATACAATAGCTAACAAATATGAAATCTATATTTTCACCAATATCAAAACAAGTAGAATTACCTCTAAAATTAGTAACTCATCAAAAACAATTCACTTTTATTGATCTTTTTGCTGGTATTGGTGGATTTAGAATTGCTTTAGACAAATTAGGTGGTCAATGTTTAGGCTATTCTGAAATAGACAAACAAGCAATTAAAGTTTATCAGCAAAATTTTATTAGTTACTTTAATAAACATGAAATTGAATTAGGAGATATCACAAAAATTAGTCAACTTCCACATAGTGTTGACATCATTGTTGGTGGTGTTCCCTGTCAACCTTGGTCTGTTGCTGGTTGTTTAAGAGGATTTGAAGACAAGCGAGGAAAATTATGGTTTGATGTAATTCGACTAGTGAATAAAAATCAACCGAAAGGATTCATTTTTGAAAATGTTAGTGGATTAGCAAGTCCTAAAAATCGGGATAATTTGGAACTGATTCTGAGTGAATTGACAAATATAGGATATTGCGTTAAATGGAAAGTTCTTAATGCTTACGATTTTGGTTTACCTCAAAATAGAGATAGAGTTTTTATTGTTGGGATTAGACGGGATATAGAAAGATGTCAGGAGTATAAATTTCCTAAACCTTTGAACATTCACCCAAAAGTTATAGATATTTTGGATGAATTAAAAAATATTAATTTTGTTGAAAAAGTTAAACTAGATGCAAATACTTTATTTAAAGGTGTAATTCCACCATCAAGAACGAGGTTTCAAAAAGATGATGAGTTAAATGATTTTTTCATTTTTTCTGATTTAAGGAATGGACATACAACAATTCACTCTTGGGATATTATCAATACGAGTGATAGAGAAAAAATGATTTGCTTAACACTTCTTAAATATAGAAGAAGTAAAAAATATGGAGATAAAGATGGTAATCCTTTATCTTTTGAAGATTTCCGAGAAATAATCACCGATATAGAGATCAATGAATTAAATAAATTGCTGGAAAAAGGAATATTCCGGTTAACATCTGATCATAAATATGAATTTGTAAATTCTAAAAATATGACAGGTATTAATAATATTTATAGAATTATTTTACCGACTGCTGAAATTTTCCCAACTTTAACTGCTACTGGTTCTAAAGACTATATTGCAACTGTGTCTATTCATGCTAATCATCCACAGGAATATAAAAATCTTTTCTTAGAAAAAATTTATCAACCGCAGAAATATATACCCATTACTGCAAAACACGCTTGTAAATTACAAGGATTTCCTCTGAATTTTGAATACCATAAAAAAGATGAGGTTGCTAAAAAACAGTTTGGTAATGCTGTTCCTGTTCCTGTGGTTGAGTATGTAGCTAAAGAATTACTGAGAGTTCTTGATATCTAACTAATTTAGATAAAAAATATCATAAAATTCCTTTGCAACTACATTAGTTAGGCGATTCTTACGGACTACTGAGTATAAGGCACACAGTCCGCGAACGCCATTGTTTTGATCCCTTTTAAATTAAACATATTAATTTAGTGCTACATACTGTCATTTTCGTGATCCTATCAGCTTCAGATATATTTTGGCAAATGAAACTGATTTCAGAATTTATGCCAATCTAGATATAGAAGTCTCTCAATAACTTAATTTGTAGGAAATACTTATGAACCGTTCCCAGATAGTTGCGATTATTACAGGGGCAATTTCTATACTTCTGGCTATTGCATACTTAATTGTTGTCCAGATTATTGATTACCGGGATATGAAACCAGCACCCATTAGCCAAGTCAGCCCAGTCGTAATCATTGCGGAAACTAATTTCCCTAATTTGCAGCTTGACATAATTTCTAAAGTGTGATCAGGATGGGGTGGAAAATGCCGCCCCTATACTATAGACAAATACAATCCATAGACTCAAAATAATAGTTACCATTTGATAATTAAATTGATTGAAATATAAGAATTCTTTACAAAAAATATCGTGAATTTGTCTAATTAAATAATTCCTTTTTGGCACAGATAAAGGTAAGCTATTTCTAACAATATTAAATAAAGATAAATTTTCATTGTCTGTCATCACTAAGTTGATAGGGATCAACGCTACTTGGTGTGTTTTCTTTAAGTTTTGCTGCAACCTATAGAGGTAATTGAATGGATCAGTATTTAGTAGACACTGTTTGGCTAATTCCGGTTTATGCTTTGATAGGTGGGCTTTTAGCCATACCTTGGTCGCCGGGAATCATTCGCAAAACTGGTCCTCGACCGGCGGGATATGTCAACGTGGTGATGACCTTTATCTCCTTTTTCCATGCCGTCTTTGCTTTCTTTGCTATTTGGAATCATCCAGCTAAAGAAGTATTTATTCCTTGGTTATCAACAGCAGGTTTAAATCTGACAATTAATTTAGAAATTTCTGCTGTCAGCGTCGGGGCAATAATTATTATTACCGGCTTGAACTTGTTAGCGCAGATATACGCTATTGGTTACATGGAAATGGACTGGGGTTGGGGACGCTTCTTTTCTTTATTAGGATTATTTGAAGCTGGTCTTTGTGCTTTGGTTTTGTGTAACGATTTATTTTCCACTTATGTAATTCTGGAAGTCCTCACCTTGGGAACTTACCTATTAGTAGGTTTGTGGTTTAGTCAACCCTTGGTAGTGACTGGGGCGCGTGATGCTTTTTTGACTAAACGGGTGGGAGACTTGTTTTTATTAATGGGTGTCTTGGGACTTTGGACACTTTCAGGAACTTGGAATTATACAGAGTTAACTGCATGGGCAGCCACGGCGAATGTTGACCCCACAATTATCACTTTAGTCTGTTTCGGATTAATTGCTGGGCCAATGGGTAAATGCGCCCAGTTTCCTTTGCACCTATGGTTAGATGAGGCCATGGAGGGACCTGTTCCCAGTACAATTTTGCGGAGTTCGGTGGTAGTGGCCAGTGGGGCATGGGTATTAATTAAATTGCAACCTGTGTTTAGTTTATCACCTGTGGCATCTTCGGCGATAGTGGCGATTGGGGCGGTGACAGCTATTGGTGGGGCGTTAATTGCGATCGCTCAAATTGACATCAAACGCTGTTTATCCTATTGTGTTAGTGTTTACATGGGGTTAGTATTTATTGCAGTAGGCACACAGCAAAACGAAGCCGCATTATTATTAGTTCTCACCCATGCCGTATCCGCTGCATTATTAGTTATGAGTACCGGGGGCATTGTTTGGAATAGTGTTACCCAAGATGTTACCCAATTAGGTGGATTGTGGTCACGTCGTCCCATGTCCGGGATAGCATTTATTATTGGTACATTGGGTTTAATTGGTTTTCCCCCTTTAGGTAGTTTTTGGGCATTATTTAAATTAGCTGATGGTTTATGGGAAACACATCCGACTTTAGTAGGAATAGTAATTTTTGTTAATGCCTTAACTGCATTTAGTTTAACTAGAGAATTTGCTTTAATCTTTGGTGGTAAACCCAAACAAATGAGTGAACGTTCTCCTGAAGCTATTTGGTTAATGGTGTTACCAATGATGATTTTATCTGGCTTTGTTTTACACCTGCCTTTAGTGTTGCAAAGTTTATCATTACTTCCTGACTGGGCAACATTAAATAAAGATGTTGCCCTCCTATTAATTTGGTCAAGTATCTTCGGTTGTAGTATTAGTAGCATCATCTATTTAGGCAACATTCCCAAACCAATTCGTTTACCCTGGCAAGGTTTACAAAATTTATTTGCTTACGATTTTTACACCCCTCAAATTTACAAAGTTACCATTATTTTCGGCGTTGCCCAACTTTCTAAATTTGCCGATATGCTGGACAGATTTGTAATAGATGGTATTGTCAACTCTGTGGGTTTATTCTCTCTATTGGGTGGTGAAGGCTTGAAATATAGTAACAATGGACAAACTCAATTTTATGCCTTAACAGTTCTGTTAGGAGTAGGTTTTTTAGGCGCTTGGGTGACATGGACTTTCTGGGGAATTCAGTTCATGAATTTAATTTTCTAAATATCTATGATTTAGATTGCTGATAATAATTTAAAATAATAATTACCATCTAAATCATATTAGGGATAATCCAGTGATCAAGAAAAACCTTTCTCGCCGAAATTTACTCCAATTAGGTACAGGTGTAATTAGTGCCGGAGTAGCTGTAGGAGTCTCCTCCTATCTAGCTACACCCGAACCAGCAATAGCTCAAAACAACATTACTCCTGACGCAGCACTAAAAGCATTACTTGATGGTAATGATAGATTTGCCAAGCAAAAGCGGCGCTATAAGAATCAAGGTTCTGCCCGCTTACAGGAAGTTGCAAAAGGACAAAAACCCTTTGCTTCTATCCTGGGTTGTGCCGATTCTAGAGTCCCAGCAGAAATAGTTTTTGATCAGGGTTTAGGAGATTTATTTGTTTGTCGAGTTGCGGGTAATCTCGCCACACCTGAAGAAATTGGTAGTCTAGAATATGGCAGTTTAGTATTAGGTTCAAAAGTGATTATGATACTGGGACATGAAAGATGTGGTGCTGTAGATGCTACTGTTAAAGGTGAAGAAGTTCCAGGAAAAATTGGTAGTTTATTAGCGGCAATTAAACCAGCTGTAGAGAAATCCCAAGGACAACCAGGAGATAAATTAGAAAATGCTGTTAAAGCTAACGTTTTGGTGCAAATTGAAACATTGAAATCATCACCAGTTCTAGCTGAATTAATCGCAGCCAACAAACTTAAAATAGTTGGTGGTTATTACGACTTAGATACTGGCAAAGTTAGTTTAGTTAGTTAATTCATCATAAATCAATTGGTAATAGCTAATCTATTACCAATGACCAATTACCAATTAATAAATATGTTGAGTGTTTTAATTTGGCTACCAATTATAGCCGCTATAATCATCGGTTTTTATCCGGCAAAAGACGTTCCTGCGAGTCAGATTCGGTTAGTATCTTTAATCGTCACAGGTTTAGTTTTGCTGTGGAATATTTTCATTTTGTTAAAATTTGATATCAGCAATCCAGGGATGCAGTTTACAGAATATCTACCTTGGAATGAAACATTAGGTTTAAATTATCAATTAGGAGTTGATGGACTATCAATATTAATGTTGGTATTAAATAGCTTCCTCACTTGGATTGCTATTTACAGCAGCAGCAAAGATACAGAACGTCCCCGGTTATTTTATTCCCTGATTTTGTTTGTTAGTGGTGGCGTTGCTGGTGCTTTCTTATCAGAAAATTTGCTTTTGTTCTTCCTATTTTATGAATTGGAATTAATTCCCTTTTATTTACTAATTTCTATTTGGGGAGGAGAAAAACGAGCTTATGCAGGCATGAAATTCCTGATTTATACAGCCATTTCTGGGGCTTTAATTTTAGCCACATTTTTAGGCATGGTATGGTTAACAGGTTCTCATAGTTTTGCCTTTGATGCTGTGGCGACTCAAAACATTTCTGCGGGAATGCAATTAGTATTATTAGCAGGAATAGTTTTAGGTTTTGGCATTAAGATTCCTTTAATTCCTTTCCATACTTGGCTACCAGATGCTTATGTTGAAGCTTCCACACCTATTGCTATTTTGCTAGGGGGAATATTAGCAAAACTGGGAACTTATGGACTATTGCGATTTGGCTTGGGAATGTTTCCCCAAACTTGGCAGATTATCGCCCCAACTTTAGCAATTTGGGGGGCAATTAGCGCGATTTATGGGGCAGTTGTAGCGATCGCCCAAACAGACATCAAACGCATGGTAGCATATAGTTCTATCGGCCACATGGGCTATATTTTACTAGCAGCAGCAGCCGCCACACCCTTAGCATTAGTTGGCGCAGTCGCCCAAATGTTTAGTCATGGAATTATTCTCGCTATTCTCTTCCATTTAGTCGGAGTTATTGAAACCAAAGTTGGGACAAGAGAATTAGATAAACTTAGTGGTTTAATGAGTCCTATTCGCGGTTTACCATTAATTAGTGCCTTACTGGTTTTAAGTGGCATGGCTAGTGCTGGTATTCCCGGTTTAACAGGTTTTATTGCGGAATTTATTTCCTTTCAAGGCAGTTTTTCAACCTTTCCTATTCCCACAATTTTATGTGTAGTAGCATCTGGTTTAACCGCAGTTTATTTTCTTATTCTTCTCAACCGTACCTGTTTTGGCAAACTGCAAAATAACCTAGCCTACTATCCCAGAGTATTATGGAATGAAAAAGTTCCCGCGCTAATTTTGGCATTCTTAATTATCTTTTTGGGAGTACAACCAGTTTGGTTAGTGCGTTGGAGTGAAACCACGACTACCGCTATGGTAGCGGCAGTTCCCACCACCGCAAAAACCGTAATTGCCTTGAAGTAATTATGATCAATATCTCGTTCCCAGTCTCCGACTGGGAATGCTATCACAGAGGCTCTGCCTCTAATTCTAATATTATTGAAGGCAGAGCCTTCTAGAATTCATTCCCACACAGAGTATGGGAACGAGAAATTCCCACACAGAGTATGGGAACGAGAAGAAAACTGTTCCGCAATCAAAAAAATTTTATTAACCAAAACAAAAATATTATGGTACAAACTCCAGCTAAACCAAATACAAAAATCCCACCTTCAAAACATGAATTTGCAGAAATTATTCATCGTTTAGAAGCTGGCGGTTCAATGTTGCCAGATACTCCAGAAAACCTCATGCAAATTATCGGTATTTATAAAGCTTATGCTGTACCAATGGATTTCTATTGGCGAGACTTACTTTATATTGCCGAAAGAGTATTTTTAGATCCTTTGCCAGCTTTTAAATATTTCCTACCCCAAGAATATTTAGACTTACATAATCACTATGCCGGGGATGATGCTGATTTAAGAATTTGGCGAGGTATAGCCACTGCACACCCAGAACTTTTGGCATTTATGGAAAAGGGTGAAACTACGAAAATGCCGAAGATTTTCCATCATTTATTCCATGATAGAATCAATATGGAATTTGCGGAAGCCTGTATGCAAGCTATGTTATGGCATCGCAAAATGTATGCACCTGTTAATCAATTTGATGCCTATTTAGATTCCGAAGAATATAAAGCTAATGCTGATAAAGCCATTAAAGCTTATTTTCGGAAAAACCCCCTCATGTCGGGACTTTATAAACTGTTTCCTGATATGTTTTTGGAACAGTGCCGGATGATGTCCTATTATTCTAATTTAGGACTTTTTTGGGAAGTCATGGCACCTGTATTTTTTGAAATGTCAGATATTTATGATGAAGGTGGTTTTAAAGGTGTACCTGATGCCATGAATTTTCTCATAAATGGTATATTTGCTATTGCAGGTCGTCCCATTTATCATCATGTTTATATTGATGGTGAATGTTATGAAATCATCCCCAAATCTAAAGGTTTTACTTGGCTATATGAAGCCGCATTACCCTATGTAGAAGCTGTTTTTTATCGCACAGCACCATTTAGAGGGACAAAGTCTTATAATGCTCAAGCAGGACAAGTTCCAGAAGATCAAAAAGACTTCCATTATGGGATTCTTTACGCTGATGTTTTTCCTGTGGGTACAGCGGGTATTCCTCCTACATTATTAATGCAAGATATGTTGCACTTTTTGCCTCAATATCTTGTTGATTATTACCAAGAATATTGTCGAGGAGAAGAGGATATTTTGATTCAATTGGGGATTACTTTTCAACGTTCGATGTATAATGTCACATCGGCGGTAATTCAAGCTTTAAGAACTGCCCTTTTATATCCTTTAGATGATGAAAATCCTCAGCATTTACAAGCAAATCGGGAATTTTTTGAAATGCAGCTAAATCGCTTTACTCGCACTGATTATGGTATGCGTGATGCAGCGAGATTACGGGATATTCAAAGACAGGATTATAGATAAATTACCCTCACTACCCGCTTTTTCTCTTAATATATTTGATGATCAAGAAAGAGGCGGGTAGAGGCTTGTTAATATCTAATGTTGATGTTCTTGCCCGTGATTTTTGCAACCACCCTGACCATGATGGTGGTCGTGATTATGTCCATGAGTGCAGCCTTGGAGGTTCTGCTGCAT
Source organism: Anabaena sp. AL09 (assembly GCF_001672255.1). Taxonomy (NCBI): domain Bacteria; kingdom Bacillati; phylum Cyanobacteriota; class Cyanophyceae; order Nostocales; family Nostocaceae; genus Anabaena; species Anabaena sp. AL09. Next base: position 50,389 of record NZ_LJOQ01000083.1, on the reverse strand, counting down.
GAGGTGTTCACTCATTTGTTTTAAAGACTCATCTGCGGCTTTTAAGCCTATCCATGCGTCAATTTTCTCAACATCAAAGCCTACTTCTCTTTTATCCCCTACTTGGATCAAGGGACGACGGATTAATAAGGGATTTTTCAGCATCATGACCAAGGCATTTTCAGCGGTGATGTTTTCGGGATTCACCTCTCCTGATTTTACACTAGGCGCAGCTTTATTGAACCATTCTATGACAGGGCGATCGCCAAAAAATGACCGCAATTTTTCCACTGTCCAAGGTTCTGTTAATAGGTTATATGCTACTACTTCATGACCTGCTGCTGTTAGCAAAACTTTTTGCTTTGTACCACCTTTACAGCCTGGTTTTTCATAGAAAATTACTCTGGCCATTGCTGTTTCTCCTATAAGGTTATAGTTGGATGTTTGGATAGGAAATAATTAACCGCAGATGAACGCAGATAAACGCAGATGGAAGATGATTATTTTGATTGATAGCTAACACTTAGATCCCCGACTTCTAAGATTAATTATTCATTTATTGAGAATATCTAAAAAGAAGTCGGCGATCTTATTTTCTATAATATTTATCAGCATAATCTGTTATTTCTGTTTTTGCCACTATCTTTAAAATTTTTTAGCACTGTGATTAGTTACGTCAAATTCAAATCTCTGTTTTGGGTTTGTTTCTCCATAAATATTAAATGTTACTGTTGGTTCTTTACCAATGGCTTGAACTTGATGTATTGTCTCAGGTGTAAAACTGATAAGATCACCAGGGGATAAATTTACTTCGCCTGTTTTTTCAATTTTATCAGGAAATTCTGGATGAGAACTCCGTCGCCAAAAGGTGTTTTTTTCCTGACCTTTTAAAATTGCGACTACTCCCCATGTTCCATGATTATGAATATTAGAAGTTGTTCCTGGTGCAAATGTTACTGTTTGTACAGTTAGGGGAAATCCTAATTCATCATATAATAGTAGAACCGAGATTCCCGTTTTTAGATCAGGTTGTAAAGATTGACTTTGTACCCAATAGGAATTAATAATTAATCGTCTTACCAACATTCTAATTTCTGGTAGTCGTGTTGATTCATCTTCAACATTTTTGAGGATATCTTCGACTTCAGTTAAAAAGCGATACAGACGATAATTATCACGCAATAAATCCCATGATCTTGCTGACTTACAAACTTGATATTGTCCATTTTCAGCAACAAATAAATCCTGACCTTGCATAAATTTTAAAATATTGACTGTGGAGAATTAGGTAAAAAAATCAGAGGAGGAGAGGTTTGAGGCATTTTAGTTATAGGAGTTATTGGAGATGTAGGCATTCCCGGTAGAATCACAGTATTCTGGTTAGAAGATGAGGATATTAGCTGGGAATTTGAGTTGAAAGATAACCAATTATTCATGATTCGTAATTTGCTGATTGCTTGTGGTTGTCATTTGTAGGGGTTTTTCCCTATTTCCAGATTTAATCATCTACTTCTGGTGGACGAGTTAAAATATCGAGAAGAATACCAGCACCAAAATCATTTTTGTCATCAATACCTTTTATTCTGATACTGATTTCCTTTGCTTTTTCTATGTTTCCTAGTTTAGCTAATACCAAACCAGAAGCAGCATAAGCAGTTAAGTACAATCTGATTTGAGATTCTTCGTGACGTTTAACTAGGATAGGTTTAAGTTCTTGCCAATTATCAGGTAGACTTTCCGCTTTTTTTATTTTAGCGGTTATTTTCTCTGCTGTTGTCAGTGCTAAGACATAATTATTTTTGTAGTAAAAATATCTATAAGCTGCAACTAAAACATCTGTGTTATCTCCTGTTTTAGCTAACGCTTGCTGCATATATTTTGTAGATTCTTCTGTATTTTCCCAAGTCTGTGCAGCTAATATTAATAATTCTTTGACATCATCTGCTACATCAAACCATGAAAAGCTATTTGTATCAATTTGCATAATAGGTAATTAATCCCATTTGTTCTGGAATATTGGGGATTTCCCATATTTACTATTTAACAGTTAAAATTATATTTAGTTAGATAAATTTAATTATTTTATCACTTTGGTAAAATGAGAGAGAATAACGTCACTTTCTAGTACAGAAAGAGATTCCATACAACAAATTGCAGGAGTTGCTATATTAAGTATTGCTGTTGCTTCCGGATCTTGGGGATAGACTAACTTCTCAGTTTTTTTTATTGATTTTTGGCAAAATCAATAAAAAAATTAGTTTCTATATAAAGCGTAATCATTAAATTTTCTAACCTTTATTGTGCTGCATCAGCAATTTTATCTACAAAGCCTATCTGAGTTAGTTCTTCTGATTTTGGTGGATTATCTGTTTTCCAATTATCAGCCAAATCTCTCAACCATCCTTCAACTAATGTTTCCAGATAGTATTCAAAAATCCTCTTCTTATGACTAAATTCTGGATCATATTCAGACAAAACTTCATGAGTTGGGAAGGTGTAGACATTTTCTAACTTTTCACCATCCCATTGAAAAATCTTAATTTCTTCACGGGTAGCTGTCATAGCATAAGGAATTATAACTTTATTATGTTCATACTCAAATTTGAGAATATCTTCAACTTTGGCAGTAATATCTTCTACAATATTTCTAGCTCTAACTTTTGATACTAAAAGTTTATTTCCGTTTTTATCCCAAGCTGTAATGTCAATTCTCCCAAGCTACAAGATACTTCAACGTTTTCCCGAAAATTTTATTGTACAAGAAGTAATCTGGAGCAATTTTTTTATATGTCCGAGCAGCCGCAGGTGCTGGAACTGAGTTCATGGTATACACAGTAAATTTTTCAGCCAATATACTACTTGCATCTATTCCTTCTTCAAGCCTCCGATCAGTTATATTCTTTCTTGTACTCTCATCAAGATGAAATATCTCACCTTCTTTTGAGAGAATGAAAGCAGATTCGTTGTAAAGTTCACTTAAGAATGCAGCTAAATCACCACTAGTAGTTGCTACTTCTGTCCAAGTAGTTAGTGATTCATTAGAAAAATTAAGTAGTGAAATTGCTTTGTCTGTAATTACATCTTTGGAAACAGTAATTACCATAGTTTGAGATTTTATTTTTCTTTTCTGTAACATAAGCAACACTCTCATCTGGTAAAAATATTTGCTTTATATAGCTTATCAAAGCAGATTGACATTAACCTTATGCGTTTCTGATTTTTGATAAAATCTAAAAAACAGCAAACTCCGTATATTTCCTAATCTCAGGCGCTTTAAACCCTAAAATGATATGTGATTTTGGTATTCCCCCAGCAACTAAATCATTAGCAATTCCTTCCTCAGTGCCATCATGTTGAATCCAAACCTTACCATCAATTAAATCAAGATGTAATAAAGTTCCATATATCCGATAACCATTTTTCCAACCTGTTTCTACTAATAAATAACGATCATTTTTTTCATCTAACACCAATTCAACTTTAACTTGTTCATCATTGCCAAGAAAATCAGCATATTCTTCAAGAATTTTTTTAATGATTTGACGATATTGATTAGTTAAGGAATCCATTTGACAATTACCTCCTGTTCAGCATCAAAACTAAATAAACGAATTACACCATCTTCAATTAAAGTTTGACCAGCTTCTTCTTCAAAAACTGTTTTACAAGTGCTTTCACTCACAGCCAGAAATAACTTATATTCAGGATAATAACGTGCTAATAAATGATCATATAACACAAATTGACCAACAGCGTCTTCCAGGTCTTTCATATCCGAAGGACGAGTAAAACTTTTCACCTCAACAGCTATTTTTTCTGTTTCTCGTTCTGCTGCTAATAATCTTTCAGCACCTAAATCAACAAATAGATTTTTACCTCTTGCTAAACGAATTCGTAAAGGGTCATGGATAATTTTCCAACCATCTTTGATAAGTGCATTTTTTACAGTATTGTGATAGATGTCTTTAGCTGGCATAGTATTTATTTTATCAACATAATTTAACAAAGTAATCTCAACTCTATCAAGTAATACAATTATATCATAATTCATGCTGAGGCAAGCTTTTCTATAACCAGTATCAAACAATTGTTATTGCTTTAACAGAAACTTTACGAAAAATGCAGGAAATTGATAGAATTATTCCAGGTTTTCCAATAATCTAAGTAGATGAGGTTGACGCAAGGAAACCCAACATTTTCCAAACTTTGTTGGGTTGCGCTACCGCTTAAACCAACCTACAATTTTATTAACTAAATCGTATTGGAGTAAATAGCGTAAATATTAATTCCCTATCTACATTGCAAACCCAAAATATCCCCCATTTACCCCTATCTCCTGACGGTGCAAAAATAATATTAGGAAACAATATCACACCAGAACAAATAGCAATACCTATTGCACCTACCCCCACAACAATGTTTGGACCCCGTGCAGCTTGTTTATTGCCACCAACGGGACCATTATGGGTAGCAGATACAGGACATCATCGTTTATTAGGGTGGCGAAATTTACCCACAAAAGATCATCAACCTGCTGACTGGATAATAGGACAACCTGACTTTTTTCATGAAGGACAAAACGCTAAAAGAACACCAGGAAAATCTACATTTAGTGTCCCTACAGGTATTTGCAAATGTGGTCATGGTTTAGCCGTTGCAGACGCTTGGAATCATCGCATTTTAATCTGGTATAATATCCCTAGAGATAGTCATATTCCCGCAGATTTAGTATTAGGACAATCTAACTTTATTGATAATTTACATAACAGAGGAAATCAACAACCTGCGGCAAATACTTTACATTGGCCTTATGGTATTTTCTATCATCAAGGTAAGTTATTTGTAGCTGATACTGGCAATCGTCGCTTATTAATTTGGAATCAATTACCCACAGAAAATGGACAACCTGCGGATATAGTTTTGGGACAACCAGATATGATATCACGCAATGAAAATGGGGGTGGTTCTCCCACTGCTGCTAGTATGCGTTGGTGTCATGATATCACCCTTTGGGAAGATAATTTAGTTGTCACAGATGCAGGTAATAACCGAGTAATGATTTGGGAAGGAATTCCCACAGCAAATAATGCCCCTTGTGCGGTGGTTTTAGGACAAAAGAACTTCAATTTTGTGGAATTGAATCAAGGTGTTTATTTCCCTAGTGCCAGTAGTTTAAGTATGCCTTATGGGGTAGATATTGCGGGGGATTGGTTAATAGTTGCTGATACAGCTAATTCCCGTTTGCTAGGATGGAAAAAACGAGCATCTATTTTATTATTGCAGGGTGCTAATGCTGATGGTGTGATGGGACAAGATAACTTTACAAATAAAAGCGAAAATCGGAATTTTGGACTACCAACACGACAAAGTTTAAATTGGTGTTATGGAATTAAGGTTTGTGGTGAGAATGCGGTAGTTGCTGATTCTGGGAATAATCGCGTTTTGATTTGGAAGTTTTAATTATTTCGCGCAAAGATACAAAGGAGCAAAGACGCAAAGATGAGAATAGAAGAAATTCGGGTTTGTGGTATTGTGCAAGGGGTGGGTTTTCGTCCTACTGTGTATCGTTTGGCGAAAGTTTTTGGTTTGAAAGGTGATGTTTGTAATGATGGTGAAGGGGTGTTAATTCGTGTTTCTGGTAGTGAGGAGGAAATAGCGGAGTTTGTCAATCAATTATATCAAGAATGCCCTCCTTTGGCAAGAATTAATGAGGTGATTAGAAGTCCATATTTGGGGGAGTTTGATTTTAATGATTTTGTGATTTCTCGCAGTGTTAATAGTGTGGTGAAAACGGAAATTTCTCCTGACGCTGCAACTTGTCCCCAATGTCAAAGGGAGATTTTTGATCCTTTTAGTCGTTATTTTCGTTATCCTTTTACTAATTGTACTCATTGTGGTCCAAGGTTGAGTATTATTCGGGCTATTCCTTACGATAGAAATAACACTAGCATGGTGAATTTTTCAATGTGTAAGGAATGTGAAAAGGAATATCAAGATGTCGAAAATCGTCGTTTTCATGCCCAACCTGTGGCTTGTTTTGAATGTGGACCGCGTGCATGGTTAGAAAGGGCTGACGGTAAACCTGTGATATCTGATATGTTTTCTATGTTAGATGATGTGGATGCTGTTTGTACTTTATTACAAAAGGGTGAAATTGTTGCTATTAAAGGTTTAGGCGGTTTTCATTTAGCTTGTGATGCCACTTTAGAAAATGCAGTTTTAAAACTCAGAAATCGTAAACAGCGTTATCATAAACCTTTGGCTTTAATGGCAAGGGATATTAATATTATTTCTGAATATTGCTATATTAATGAGTTGGAAAAAGAATTATTAACAAGTCCTGCTGCACCTATTGTTTTATTAAATATTAAAGATCATAGTAAATTAGCATCTGACCTAGCCCCAGGACAAAATACCCTGGGTTTCATGCTACCTTATACGCCGTTACATCATTTAATTCTCAGAAGAATGAAAGTACCCATAGTTTTAACTAGTGGGAATATTTCTGATGAACCACAATGTATAGATAATGAAGATGCAAAAGATAAATTATCAAAAATAGCTGATTATTTTCTTTTACATAATCGAGATATTATTAATAGAGTAGATGATTCCATAGTTAGAGTTATTGATAATCAAATACAAACCCTTAGACGTGCTAGGGGATATGCACCAGCACCGATTAAATTACCACCTGGATTTGAGAAAATACCGCCAATTTTAGCCATGGGTAGCGAGTTAAAAAATACCTTTTGTTTATTAAGAGAAGGTGAGGCAATTTTATCACAACATTTAGGAGATTTAGAAAATGCGGCTGCTTTTAATGCTTATCAAGAAACATTGAATTTATATCTCAATTTATTTTCCCATAAACCAGAAATAATTGCTATTGATAAACATCCAGAATATCTATCATCTAAACTTGGCAAAGAACTAGCAACAGGTAACAAAATTAAATTAGCAGAAATTCAACATCATCATGCCCATATAGCTGCTTGTATGGCAGAAAATCAAATTTCTTTAGATACAAAACCAGTATTAGGAATAGCATTTGATGGTTTAGGTTATGGTGAAGACGGTACACTGTGGGGAGGAGAATTTCTCTTAGCAGACTATCAAAATTTTCAACGTTTAGCCACATTTAAACCTATGCCCATGATAGGAGGAAAACAGGCAATTTATCAACCTTGGAGAAATACATACTCTCAATTAATTAATGCTTTCACCTGGGAAGAACTTAAAGAAAAATATAGTGATTTAGAAATAATCAAATTCTTAGAACATAAAAACCCTAGACTACTCAATCAAATCATAGAAAAAGGTATTAATTCACCCTTAATATCATCAGTAGGAAGATTATTTGATGCAGTTGCAGCAGCAATAGGTATTTGTCGAGAACAATGCAGTTATGAAGGACAAGCAGCCATAGAAATGGCAGCAATAACTGATATCAATATTTTAAACAATGATAAAGAAAGTCTAAATTATTCCTTTAAATTGGAAAAATTAGATAGTATTTATTATATAGATACATCCCCAACATGGCGAGAAATTCTTAATGATATTAAACAGCACATCTCATCATCAATAATAGCTGCGGGATTTCATAAAAGTTTAGCTATTGCTATTGTAACAATGGTTCAACAACTTAGACAAGAACATCAATTTAATCAAGTAGCATTAACAGGAGGCGTATTTCAGAACCAAATTCTATTACAACAGGTAAAAATGCGACTAGAAAAATTAGAACTTAATGTATTAACTCATAGTATAGTACCCACAAATGATGGCGGATTATCACTAGGACAAGCCGTAATTGCAGCCGCTAAATACTTAAAAGAAATAACATAAAAACCTCTGTTGTCTCTGCACCTCTGCGTGAAATAAATATTAAAAAAGGAAAACTAAAATGTGCTTAGGAATACCCGGACAAATAACAGAAATAACCAACCCAGAACATAAACTAGCCATAGTTAATATTGGAGGAGTCAAACGCCAAATAAACATAGCCTGTATAGTAGACGAACAACACCCCCCAGAAACTTGTATAGGAGATTGGGTATTAGTTCACGTCGGTTTTGCCATGAACAGAATCAACGAACAAGAAGCCGCAGAAACATTACAATTATTGCAAGAAATAGCCCAATCTTATACTTAAAATCTCCTTTATTCCTTTGCGTCTTTGCACCTTTGCGCCTTTGCGCGAAACAAAAATTATGAAATATGTAGACGAATTTCGTAACCCAGAAAAAGCCCAATCCTTACAACAAGAAATCGCCAAACTCAGCCAAAAAATAGACAGACATTTAAAAATAATGGAAGTATGTGGAGGACATACTCATGCTATTTTTAAATATGGAATTGAAGAAATATTACCCGATAATATTGAACTAATTCATGGTCCTGGTTGTCCAGTTTGCGTAATGCCTAAAGGGAGAATAGATGATGCGATCGCACTCTGTCAACTACCCAACATCATATTTACCACATTTGGCGACGCAATGCGCGTACCCGGTGCAAAAACCAGCTTATTACAAGCCAAAGCCCAAGGTGCAGATATTCGCATGGTTTATTCACCCTTAGACAGCCTGAAAATAGCCAAAGAAAACCCCCATAAAGAAATCATCTTCTTTGGTTTAGGCTTTGAAACCACCGCCCCCAGTACAGCATTTACCATCCTCCAAGCAGCCGCAGAAAATATTACTAACTTTAGTATGTTTTCCAATCATGTATTAGTAATTCCTGCATTAGAAGCATTATTAGAAAATCCCGATTTACAACTTGATGGTTTTGTTGGTCCTGGTCATGTAAGTATGGTCATAGGCACAGAACCTTATGAATTTATTGCCCAAAAATATCATAAACCCATCGTTATTTCTGGCTTTGAACCATTAGATATCTTCCAATCAATTTGGATGTTATTAAAACAAATAGTAGAAAATCGTTGCCAAGTCGAAAATCAATATAATCGCTTAGTAGAACCTAGGGGAAATCAAAACGCCTTAACAGCCATAAATAAAGTGTTTGCAGTCCGTGAAAAATTTGCATGGAGAGGTTTAGGAGAAATCCCCAATTCTGGTTTTAAAATCCGTGAAGAATATGCCCAATTTGATGCAGAAGCTAAATTTACAATTCCTAATTTAAAAGTAGCAGATCATAAAGCTTGTCAATGTGGAGAAATTCTCAAAGGAGTTTTAAAACCTTGGCAATGTAAAGTATTTGGAACAGCTTGCACACCGGAAACACCCATAGGAACTTGTATGGTTTCCTCCGAAGGTGCTTGTGCGGCATATTACAAATATGGGCGACTTTCAACTATGGCAAAAAGAGATAAATCAGGTGTATCAACCGAACCTATATCAGTCTAAATTGCACAATTTAAGGAAAATTATATGCCTTTTGTAACTGTCCAAATTGGTAAAGGTCACTCCATAGAAAAAAAGCGAAAATTAGTTAAAGCTGTAACTGACGCTTTAGTTTCTGCCTTAGGAACAAAACCCGAATGGATAACTATTCATATTGATGAATTTGAACGGGAAGATTGGGCAGTTGGTGGCGTTTTACATTACGATAAACATAATGGTAGACATGAAGAAACGGGTAGGTAATTAATTAATAATGACAGGCATCTTGCCTGTCCCACAAGAAAAAATATAATTACAAAGCAATTTTAAAATGACAATCAACTCTCATCAAAATCCCCTTTTCCAAAAAATTGAACAAATCCGTCGTCGTCAAGGAAAGGTAAGAGATACTCATATTAACTTATCCCATGGTAGCGGTGGTAAAGCTATGAGAGATTTAATAGATGATATCTTTGTTAAAAGTTTTGATAATCCCATTCTTTCCCAATTAGAAGACCAAGCAACATTTGATTTAGCCAATCTTTCCCAATATGGAAACAGATTAGCATTTACCACAGATTCCTATGTAGTAGACCCCTTATTTTTCCCTGGTTCAGACATAGGAGAATTAGCCATAAATGGCACAATTAATGATTTAGCCGTGAGTGGTGCAAAACCTTTATATCTTACCTGTAGCGTTATTTTAGAAGAAGGTTTACCAATAGAAACATTACGCCGTGTAGTTGCCAGTATGCAAAAAGCAGCAGCAGCAGCCGGAGTGCAAATAGTCACAGGAGACACAAAAGTTGTGAATCGTGGTTGTGCTGACAAACTATTTATTAATACTACCGGAATTGGCATAATTCCCCCAAACATTGATATTTCTCCCCGCAACATTCAACCAGGAGACGTAGTAATTATTAACGGTGAAATTGGCAATCATGGCACAGCAATATTAATTGCCAGAGGAGAATTAGCATTAGAAACAGATATAGAAAGCGACTGTCAACCATTACATGAATTAGTCGCCGAAATTATCAAAGTTTGCCCGCAAATTCACGCCATGAGAGACGCAACCAGAGGAGGTTTAGCCACAGTATTAAACGAATTTGCCCACACAGCAAACGTAGGAATACGCATTAATGAAAACGCAATTCCTATCAGAGAAGAAGTAAATGGAGTATGTGAAATCTTAGGTTTAGAACCATTATATTTAGCCAACGAAGGAAAATTAGTCATAGTTGCACCTCCAGAAAAAGCCGATTTAATTTTAGCAACAATGCAAAACCACCCCACAGGAAAACAAGCATCTATCATAGGTGAAATTATTCCCACACCACCAGGAATAGTCCTCTTAAAAACCGCCTTTGGTGCAGAAAGAATCATAGATATGCTAGTAGGAGATCAACTGCCAAGAATATGTTAAAATCTATAAATTACGTAGGTTGAGTTGACAAAATAAACCCAACGCTTCCAACATTTTTACGGTTTTGTTGGGTTGCGCTATCGCTTAACCCAACCTACAAATTCACTTCTTTTCTCTGTGTCCTCTGTGCCTCTGTGGTTCGTTTAAAAAAAGTATATGCACGAATTAGGAATCACCCAAAACATCATCGCCATAGTTAGCGAAAACGCCCAAAATAAAAAAGTCCAAAGAGTATTATTAGAAATTGGCAAATTATCAGCGATTATGCCAGATGCCATTAAATTTTGTTTTGATATTTGCGCCCAAGGTACAATAGTCGAAGGGGCAATATTAGAAATATTAGAAATACCCGGAATGGCTAAATGTCGTCAATGTAGGACAATCTTTCCGATAGATAAACCTTTTGGAATTTGTCAATGTGGTAGTGTGCAATTAGATATCATAGCTGGTGAAAAATTAAAAATCAAAGAAATTGAAGTAGAGGAATTATGTGTGTAACTTGCGGTTGTTCTGACGATAATCAAACGACAATTACAAATATGGAAAATGCAGATCATCATACCCATACTTTAGCAGATGGGACTGTAATTACCCATACTCATCACCATGAAGAAGCACCCCAAATTCATGCTAAAATTCATAATACAACAATATCTTTAGAACAAGAAATTTTAGGTAAAAACAACTTATTAGCTGCTCAAAATCGCGGCTGGTTTAAAGGTCGAAATATTCTGGCTTTGAATTTAATGAGTTCTCCCGGTGCGGGAAAAACCACATTATTAACTCGGACTATTAATGATTTAAAAGATAAATTAACTATTAGCGTGATTGAAGGTGATCAAGAAACTACCAATGATGCGGAAAAGATTAAGCAGACAGGTTGTAAAGTCGTGCAAATTAACACGGGTACAGGCTGTCATTTAGACGCATCAATGATAGAAAGGGGTTTGCAAGAATTGAATCCGCCTCTTAATTCTGTGGTGATGATTGAAAATGTCGGAAATTTGGTTTGTCCCGCTTTATTTGACTTGGGAGAAGCTGCTAAGGTTGTAATTTTATCAGTGACAGAAGGAGAAGATAAACCAATTAAATATCCTCATATTTTCCGCAATAGTGAAATCATGATTTTGACAAAAATTGATTTACTTCCATATTTACAATTCGATGTTCAACGCTGTATTGAATATGCAAAACAGGTAAATCCCAAAATCCAAATTTTCCAAGTTTCTGCTACTACTGGGGAAGGGTTAGATGAGTGGTATGGGTTTTTGTTTAGTAAGGTTGTGGTTTCTGTTTAATTGCAATTTTCTTTTGATAAACTAATCAAAACTTGGGCTAGTTTACGCTAGTAAGCTGTTTTGCATTTAATTTACACAGGATTAAGCAAGGGAGCAATATGCTCCCATTACAGTAATTTTTATTTCACCGAATTCAGTGGAAAATAAAATTCCCAAAACCAAGAAAAAAAAGAGATCCGCGCAATCATCATCTGAAAGCTTTACACAGCTTACTATCTGGGATACGGCAGGTGAAATTAGCTTTGAGTAATCAGGTTAATTGCAAGACTGTAACAGGCACTTGACGACTTTTAAAATCAATGCCATTATTAAGAAGTCGAAAGGGAACGGCCCACAGACAACCAAAAATAGCGAACATTAAACCTTTGCGCCTAACTCTTAATTGGGTAGGTAACTAGCCCGAACTTTATACCATACGTGGTAAGAACTTAGTTCGGAGTATATATGCCTATAATAGCATAATTATACATATTTATATATGTAGCAATGTTCTGAAGCGTGTATTTAAAAGTGAATACAACTATTTTATTAGTTAGCTTTGCTATACGTAGAAACATCAGACACAAAAACGATAGAAACAAACTATAAAACGGTTGTATATAGGCGACCGCCTTGAAAATATTTGGCTATTAGATAGATACAAATAAGGTGAAATTAGCTTTGACTAATCAGGTTAATTGCAAGGGGATCTTCTGCGACAGCCAAAGCATCAACCTAAAAGGTGAAATTAGCTTTGAGTAATCAGGTTAATTGCAAGAATTGCAAGACGCACCCTACAAAGATTATTTCTGAAAAACCGTTAATAATACAAATCCTAATAAGTCATAATGACCTACACAAGTTAATCCAGCATTATTACCCATTTCTTCTCTTTGTTTCTGACTATAAAACCTAATTCCTGTGGGAGAATGGGGCGTAATTTGACATGGTGATGAGTTATTAAAAGTAATGTCTACTAAATAAAACTTACCACTAGGAGAAAGTATCCTTGCTACTTCATTTAAAACCTGTTCTGGTTGGGGATAATGCAAGAAGCTGATAGTATTAAAAACTGCATCAAATTGTCCCTCAGCAAAGGGGAGATTTTCCGCATTACCTTCAAGATAAATTAGTCGGGGACGATGACGGTTATTTTGCCTCGCTACCCGCAACATTTGGGGAGATAAATCTAAACCTGTTCCTGTGATTTCTGGAAACTGTTTTGCCAATCTATCTAATAATCTACCTGTTCCACAACCTAAATCTAAAATATTTGCATGAGGTGATAATTCAACTTTTGTAAGTAATCTTTTATGGATTGCTTGATAAATAAAAGAAGGAAATGCCCAATCATAACTATTTGCCCAACGGTCAAATAATTCTTTTTTATTATTAACAAAGTTACTAATCATGGCTGCTATATTTTTGTGTTGATTTTATTATAACAAGATAGATGATAGATCCCCGACTTCTTTGAGAAGTCGGGGATCTGATAGTGATTAAAATATAATTTAGGACTTACAACCAATCTCGATAAGCTGAAATCTCGTTCACTCCAATTTCAAAGGGTGATCCTTTACCAAAAGGAGGATAAACGCGAATTTTGGCATTTTTAGTAAATCTTTCCAGTCTATTTCCCAATTGGGGAATATTGCTGACTATGTGCCAATAAGCAACTATATCGGGACAGTCTACAATTAACATCAAAGTAGTCTTATCTGTGGTCATGTACCACTGACAATTAGATAGTAATACTTGGGTAATGCGATCGCACGCATAGAAAAAGCATCTACCTATAGATTGTTCCAACTCCAAATGGAGAATACCATCCTCTTTTGTTACCTTAGTCGGAGGTAAATCATCGGGAGGAAGCAAAGAAAGTTTAGACATAATTCCGCACCTCTTGATTGTAGCGTTGCAAACTTTCTCGATTTTTTTGCAAAGAAAAAGATGAGGGTTTTAACGCTAGTGTGCTGAGATCTAATTCGTCCTGAAATTTCTTGATTTTGTCACGACAACCGTTAACATCACCGATAATTGAATTCTCAATCAAATAGTCTTCATCGAAACAGATATTTGTCCGATCAAATGCTGGTTGTTGAGGACTTTTCTGCATTACTTGAGTTGAGTTAGCTGTCATTTCTTTGCTGAAATGGCGAATAAAAGGCAATGCTTCATTTACCGCTTCATCATGAGTTTTACCCACAAAAAAGAACCGCGCTAACAGAAACTTATCTGCACCACTGGAATTAAATTCCCGATATTTATTGACTGTCTTCTGCAATCTTTCCAGAGAAAAAGGCGGACCACCCATTAAACCAAAAGAATTTTTCGCAGCAAATTCAATTGCATCATTGTCACCACTAGCAACATATATGGGAATTGGTTTTTGCAATGGTTGGGGATGAATTGTGAGATTTTCGCATTGATAATATTGGCCATTAAATGATACGTTAGTCTCATATAAAAGCTTTTGAATCAATGCCACTGACTCTAACATTCTGCTGCGAGATTCCTGAGTTGTCACCCCAAAATGTTTATTTTGCTGCGGAAAAGGTCCACCTTTAGCTACCCCAAAAGCCAGCCTACCACTACAAAGATTGTCCAACGTAGCAATATCTTCAGCCACGCGAATCGGCTGATGAAATGGCAATAATACAGCGGCAGTTCCTAGACGAATTTGCGAAGTCACACCTGCCAAATGTGCCAATAACAGCAAAATTGAAGAACTGAGATTGAACTCATTAAAATGATGTTCTGTTACCCAAGCTTCTTCAAAACCTAAAGTTTCAGCCTCTTTTACCAATAAAACTTGCTCAAAAATAGTCCGTCTAGCATCTAGGTGATGATTTTCGTAATTGCAGAAAAGTCCTGTTTTCATTGTTGACCAAATATCAGATTAGGCTGCCATTAATTGCAACTCCAACCATAATCGAGGTTCAGACTGTTTTAACTTCGACATAGGGTCACGTAGCAATCGTTTAGCATTGAAACAAACTACTTGAATTAACCCCATATTTTCGGCTAATTCTCTGAGGATTTCTTTTTTGGCTTGAATACAGGGCATCATGTCTTCTCGACAATAAATTCCTATATATCGAAACCGTTTTGCAGGTCGTCCCCAAAAGCAAGTGATAACTTTCACGTGGCAGCCTTCTAAAAGTTCTCCCACGGAGGGATAATAGTCATTTACGACTCTAATAAATTCTTGGGCTAGGATGTCTTCAGTAATCATTTGACTGATTCTTCTGTAGCTTCCATAACTCTATTTAGTATAACATATAATTGTCATTTAAATCTGACAAAATTAATAATAAAATACCAGATCCCCGACTTCTTTAAGAAGTCGGGGATCTAAATATCTCAAGTTTTTATCGAGAATTACGTTCTGCTACTAAAACATCAGCAATAATATCTGGTAGACTTTTCAAATCGGTATATCCTTCTGCACCAGAGATTGGAGAAATAAAAGTATAGTTAGGGTCACAAACTCCTGTGTCATAAACCTGCATAAACCATTTATCAGGTAATCCCTCTACACCCAATTCTACAATGTACCAACTCTCACCCATTAATCGAGAATTAATCACTGTAAACCAATCTCTATAATCATCAGCAATATTCCAATCTGCCAAAAGAAATTCTAATGATATTTTTCCAGCATCAGTTGAAGTCAATAGCATCATTACTCCTGAGTGACAACTTGATTAGAAACTTCAGGATATAAACCTAATTCTTTTGCTAATTGTTTAGCAACAAAAAATAAAAATTGCGCTCCATCTTGATTACCTTGATGAGCAAACATTGTGGCTACTTGTAACATTGCTTGCACTAAACCAGAGTCAATTAATTCCGGTTGTGCTTCCAAAACTTCTGGTTCTTGACCATTAGGACATTGGAGAAGTTCATCAATTAAATTAAAATACTGTGTTTGGCGTTCGTCTGTCATGATAATTTAGTTTATGGTGAATGATTAACTTGAAAAATTACTGTTCGATGCTTTGTTGCCACATTCTTTCTAAGATGGCAATGTGTTCTTTTAATACAGCAGCACGATAGACAAGATATCTGTCATAAGCGATAATTCCTATACCAGTACAAATCGGTGTGATTAAAAATATCCATTGCAAAATTGTTGCTAATTTATATTTTCTTGCAGCAATTTTTAATTGATGTAGAAAGTTATTGTTAGATAATTTAACCTTGACTAAAGATGGCTGAGTATTGATAATTTTTTGTTGGGGAACTAATTGAGGAGATGCTATATTTATTTTCGGCAATTCACAGGATAAATTCTGTGTTTTAACGAACTCTCTATGTTGTCCCCAAACTATAGCAAATACTACTACCCCTGGAGAAATTAATGCTAAAGTTACCAAACTTACGGTAAGCACATTTAAAAGTTTGACTTTCATATTTATTCTCCATTGCCAGGTATAGATTACCTAGATAGAAATAAAATTTCTATTAGATTGATTTTTGCACCTTTTTGTTATTCAAAATATGCTGATCAAAATCTCCTCAAAAATAAAATTATGTCCTTTCTGTATGGAGGAATACAGATAGTATTTAGATGAATCTTGAGAGATATAGGAGTTAAGAAGTCCCCCCTGATTCGTCAGACTTTCATCTTAGGAACTTCGGGGGGTAGAGGGGAATCTCTGCGTAAATCCTATATCGTTTATATCAGTTGCCTTTCTGGTCTCAGCTTTAAGGGATGCCAATTAATATTATTAAGATGATTACGACAATACTCACAGCCTGTAATCCTGACTGTGTAAACATTAAAAAAAATATTTGGTGTAGGGGTGCTAGTATTTATTGAGTGGGGTACTAGCATTTTTGAGGGAAGGGACGGGGGATTTTGTACTCAAACTCAAACGAAGATGGGCTATTGGTTTGAGATATTTTGAAAGGAAGATTCACAAGTACAAACTGTACTCAAATCACAGGATATCATGACAAGGCTAGACCTAAGATATCTTGAATAACTCAGAAACAAAATTAAGATATTCTAAGAAAGGTAGAACAGTATTATTTTCAACAATCAATACCTTCACCATTTTTGTAGGTTGGGTTAAGCGACAGCGCAACCCAACGCTCATGTTGGGTTTCATGCTATTGCTCCGCAACACTCACGCGAACAACCCAACCTAGGAATCAAGACTTTTTTCAATTTGGCGAAGGTATTAACAATTAGGAATATTTTCTTGTGGGAATAGACAGAGATGATGCTAAAATGGCTATGGCTGATATCAAAACTCAATCAGATAAATACTTAACCAAAATAGATTAATATATAAATTTTAGGGTTGAATAAATGCGAATTGCTAAAGACGTAACAGAACTTATTGGGAAAACTCCATTAATTCAGTTGAATAAAATTCCCCAAGCCGAGGGAGTGGTAGCTAGGATAGTTGTCAAATTAGAAAGCATGAATCCTGCTGCCTCTGTAAAAGACAGAATTGGCGTGAGTATGATTCTTTCCGCTGAAGCTGAAGGTTTAATTTCACCGGACAAAACCATTTTAGTCGAACCCACATCTGGTAACACAGGTATCGCCTTAGCAATGGTAGCAGCCGCCCGTGGCTACAAGTTAATTCTAACCATGCCAGAAACCATGAGCCAAGAAAGACGCGCCATGTTGCGGGCTTATGGTGCCAGTTTGGAATTAACACCTGGTACTCAAGGAATGCGGGGAGCAATTAACAAAGCTGAAGAAATTGTTGCTAATACTCCCAATGCTTTTATGTTGCAACAATTTGCTAACCCAGCTAACCCGAAAATTCACCGAGAAACCACCGCTGAAGAAATTTGGGCAGATACAGACGGAGAAGTTGATATCTTAATTTCTGGGGTAGGAACGGGCGGCACAATTACTGGTATTGCTGAAGTAATTAAACAACGCAAACCAAGTTTTCAAGTGATTGCAGTTGAACCTAGTAATAGTCCGATTCTATCAGGTGGTAAAGCAGGTTCTCACAAAATTCAAGGTATTGGTGCGGGATTTATTCCTGATGTTTTGCGTCAAGATCTAATTGATGAAATAATTCAAGTTGAGGACGCAGCAGCAATGGACTATGGACGGAGATTAGCCAGGGAAGAAGGGTTATTATCAGGAATATCTTCTGGTGCGGCTTTAGCTGCTGCTATTGAAGTAGGTAAACGTCCAGAAAATGCTGGTAAATTAATAGTAATGATTCAACCTTCCTTTGGTGAACGCTATTTAAGTACCGCCATGTTTCAAGATTTAATGAGTTAAACATTTCGTAGGTTGGGTTGACGCAAGGAAACCCAACATAATTTTTGTCTGATAGCATAGCGTGGCGTAGCCATATCAGGATTTACAGGATTTAAGGATTTATAGGATGTTGACTCAAAATCTCATCACTCTATGGGGAAACCTGGAATAATTCTATCAATCTCCTGCATTAGTTGTAAAGTTGCTGTTAAAGCAATGACAATTTTTTGATAATGGTTAATTTCTTCAATAGATAATTTTCTATTAGCATTTTTTCGGTCTTTTAACCATTTATCTAATACTTGATATCCTCCTATTTTAAATTCCCAAATATGTGGAGGAATATTGGTAAAATAGCTTTCTTTATTGATATACACTCTTTGCAATTCGGAATTATAGGTAACTTCGCTAATTTGATTATCTCCTATTGCTTGGTATGTTGTGATTAAGGTATTGAGTTTATCAGATTTCATTAAATGTAAATTAACTAATTCTTCTCCTTTGATAGCTAATTCATGAAAGAGTTTTTGATTACTTGTTAAGGGAAGACGCGGAAAATCTATCTTTAGAAATTCAGCATATCTAGTGCGGTATGTAGGACTGTGAAATATAGCATAAGCATAGTAAAATATTTTTTCTGGAGTTGGTATTTTACCGAGTTTTTCTTTGATAGCTTCTAGGAATTTTGGGGATAGGTTGGGAGTTTTTTCCAGAAAAAGATTTGTTTGATCATTTTCTGTATTTGGGTATGTGTAGAGAGGAAAAACATAAGTCCTTTCTCTACTTGCTGACGAAATAGAACAGATTTCAGGAACTGAGTTAGTAACAAAAATATGTCTCCACCCCATAATAGAAAGCTGACGATTACATAATAAACTCAGATTATCTTGTATTAGATGCTGTTTCAATGGTGGACGCGGAAAATCCATTGCTACTGTACTTAAATAACAGAAACGCTTATCAAAAGGACGATACAAACAAGAAATTAAATCATTTTCCCAGTTGAGATTTTTTCTAACTTGTTTTCGTGCTTCAGCTAAATTCCAATCTCTACTATCATGAATACTATATAATTCTTGCAAATAATCATTAGATAAATTTTCAGACATTAAATCACGTATTCTTTTTTTAATTATATCTCTATCAAAATCTATTGCAAAGTTATCTCTATGAGTAGTAAAACCACTGGAATTAATTATAAATATATCGCTAATTAAGCATCCTTGATTATATTCCGTTGCTAAATCAAAATCTTTCGGTGCAAAAAAGTAATTAGGTTCAGTTGGTTGTAACTCTATCCAATCAACACTATCTAAACTTGCAGATTCTAAAAACTTATATTTATCTTCACGACTTCCCCACAGATCATAATATAACACCTTAGCCATTTCCTTCATTCCGTCTCTGGATTTATAAGCCGTAAAAAAATAATCAGGTTCGCTTTTTTCGCGCACAGCAATTAAAATAGATACACCTTGTTGAATATCAAAAACATTTTGATCAACATTTCCCTCTGGTGTAGTTTCTTTTAATAAAGAATTACCATGTAAATCCATGATATATAAAGTATCAAAATACTTTAATAATTCTTCCCTCATACCTCGATGAATTAAACCATTGAGATAGGAATGATTAGTAATAAAACCAATGATACCATAACCTTGAGGTGTTTTTTGAATTTGATATTGAGCAAAACGAATAAATTTAATATAATCATCATCTAAAGGTTGAATATTCTTTTCTTTTTCTAACCTGACTCTACCTTTATATAATTCTAAAAGTTCGCCAATGTGGGTTAATTCCGTAATGGTTTTACCCGCTTTTCCTGTTTTGTAAATCCGATTCCAAGCTGAACCAGTATATTCAACATCTGCTAAATATCTTTCATCTTGATTTAAAACTCTTTTGCGTTTACTAGCATTTTCAGAACTGACAGAATAAGGAGGATTTCCTAATACCACCATGACCGGAATTTCTGTTTTCACTTTTCCTGCTTGACTGGATTCTTCGGCTATTATTTGAGTAATACCAGGAATTAAATCACCTTCCTTTATTCCTGCTTCTAACGCATTGGTTAAATAAACTTTCAATCTTTCCTCTGGTACAAATTTATAACCTAAATCTCCTAATAATAAACCTAATTTTAAATGCGCTATAGTATAGGGAGTCATTAATAATTCAAATCCAAATAGACGGTTTAAAAGTCTTGCACCTCTTAAAAAATTATTCCATTGACGGATATCAAATTTAGCAAAATTATCACGAATTTGTTTAATAACTGCATATAAAAATGTTCCTGTTCCTGTTGCGGGGTCAAGAATTGTAACTTTGCGATTTCCTAAACCATATTCTAAATCAAAGACTTGATCTAAAATATCATCAACAGCACGAACAATAAAATTAACTACAGGTTCAGGAGTATAATAAACTCCTCTACTTTTCCTTAATGAAGATTCATAAGCGGCTAAAAATGTTTCATAAAAGTGAATAACTGGGTCTTCTGTGCGGGTTTCCTGACCAAAGTTTTCTAAAATATTGGTCATGTCTATTGTGTTAAATAAGTCTATTAAATTTTCAATTGATTTGTGAATTTTACTAACGCTATCAGTTCCTAAAACCAAATCAAATAACCCTTTTAAAAAAGGGATTCTATCACTAATATAAATACTGGCTGTAGTGCGATTAAATGCAAATTGTCCAGGGTTTTGTGCATGACCAATTTTCGCAGTAAATAACCCATAAGCAATAGTTTGGGCATACATATCTGCAAATTTATCATTATCTATATCTAAAAGTAGTAATTTCTTAAATGTTGATTTTAATTGATTTAATTCTTCTGTAGTTGTTTCTATTTCTAAAGATGATTGAATTGCGTTTCTAATAGTTTTAGTATAAGCTGCCATTTCCTTAGCCAAATCATAATAATTGTTAATATCTTTGGCTTTTTGATTGAGAAATGATTGTAGTAATTCTTTGATAGGTTGTAAATCATTAACTAGAATAATTTCACCTTGTTCTAAATTAGCTAATTTAGCAGTTTTTTCACATTCTCCGTCTACATACCAATGAAATTCTAGATAATTAGTTAAAATCAAGTTATAACCAATGTTTGATTCTAAATAACGTTTGATTTGTGCAGTTTTTTGGATTTTACCTAAATCAATATCAATATCTTTAGCTTCTATATATCCCAAAATCCGATCATTTTTTCTGATAGTTAAATCAGGGATTCCCGCTTGGTTGCCTTTTTCTTCAATTCTGGCATTAATACCAATCATTAAATCCTCAATTAGACGTTTTAGACCGGGGTAATGACTGCGTTCTCCACCGCGTTTAATATTTTCTTGTAGATATTGGATATAGTTATTAAAATCAGACATAATCCCTGGAAATTATTTATTAATCTTCTTTTCATAATAGCATATAATCGTAATATATTTGTAGGTTGGGTTAAGCGACAGCGAAACCCAACAAATTCCTGAAAATGTTGTAACCTACTTGTTTATCGGAAAACCCAAATGTGAATTTATATTATGATCATGTTGGGTTTCCTGGGTCAACCAAACCTACTTGTTTATCGAAAAATCCAAATGTGAATTTACATTATGATTATGTTGGGTTTCCTGGGGTCAACCCAACCTACTGTAAATCATTTCATTCTAAAATCTTGCAACAAAAAAGGCATAATTGCACCTGTAGTCAAACTAGCCACACCAATGGGAATACAAAGGGGAATTGATGCTTGTGCTAATAATACTAATATAATCGTACCAATACCACTAGCAATTATAATTTGACGCAGAAAATATATAGGGTCACGGAATAGTTTACCCTTGAAAAATAACTGAATAGAAAACCAAGTTAATGCTAACATATATGCTCCTAATGATTGGCTAATAAATTCAGGATAAATAACCCTAAAATTACCGCAGGAATTACCCCTGCTGGTGCAAATAAACTACCAATTATGGCTGCAAATTGGTATCCGATATCTTTACCCGCAAGGATAATTCCTCCTATTGCACCACCAATCATTGATAAAATCACAGCAATGATTAACCAAGTAAATCCTGTAGTGAGATTTAATTCTGTATTTAAACTATGCAGAAATTTGAGAAATACTGGATCATTTACTAATTCAAACATAGATATTCTCCTATTTAGGGTTTAATTTAATGAAAATGCTTGAATTTCCGCAGTTAAATCTTGGAGGGCTTTGGCTACTATTTCGGCTTGTTCTAATTGCTGATGTTCTGTAAATATTCGCCAAGCTTCTTGATAGTATTCTTCTGCTTTTAAGAGATTTTGGGGATTCCCTAATTCTGGTTTTTCGGGGTCGTCAGGTAAGTTGAAGAGAAGGTTAGCTTTGTTAGAAATTGTATTCGCATATTCTAACGGTGTATCTTGCAAATTACGCACTTTTAAAGCTTCATTGTAAGCTAAAACAGCCCGTAAATTATTTTCGATAGGATGAGAACTTACTAAATATTGTAAAGCATTTCCTAAATTATTTTGCAACATTGCATACTCTCTAGGATGGTCAATTATGTTAATATGCTTGAGGGCAATTTCAAAAGACTGAACCGCTAAACCTTGACGCAAAGATTCCTGTGCCGACGACATGGGCATGGAAAGATAAGCGATCGCTATGTTATTATGTAAAATCGCATATTCCTGGGGGTAATCTTCCCAAGTAAACACCCGCAAAGCCTCATGATAAGCATGAATACTCTCAGTTATCCGCGCTAAATTATAGGGAACTAAAGATTGGAAAACTAACCCCAAATTCATCTGCACTTCTGCCACTTCTTCCGCTGTGGCAAATTGTTGTAAAATGGGCAAAGCTTCCTGATAATCTGTCCGCGCTTGTTGCAAAAATTGAGAACCCCCATCAGGAATCATCTGTAATGTCCCTGCCATGCCCACCTTAGCCCGTGCTTTCAGTAAAACATAGTCATCCCCACACATTTGATAAGCGCGGTCAAATAGCCCAATTGCATTATGTAAATCTTGGGCTGTTTTCGGCTTTTTTTGAAAACCTTGTGCTATTTCTATCAGCATTTGGATTTTTTCGGCTGTTGTTGCTGACTCTGAAGATATGGACGCAATAGCAGCTTTCACAAATGAATCTGTAATACTAGAAGTCATAAATTTGCCTGGGGAATGGAGTTATGATCACCCATATATTAGGGTTATTAACTAAGCCGATTTACGCAGTTTTCGAGTTGATACAAATTCCCCAATTTCGTTCTAGATATAACCCCCGCCCTGAACTAAAGTATGGCTTACGCCACGCTTCGGTATCAGGGCTAATAACTAAAGTCCGTTAAAACGGACTAGAATTTTCTTTTAGTCGTCTTTAGACGACTTTCGCTATGAGACTCCGAATTCATTCGGAGGCGGGCTAATTTCGCTATTAGACTTGTGAATACGGCTTACGCCAGGCTACGCTCTCATTTGGAGGTGAACTACATGAGAAGGCAATAACATTAATGCTCTCTAATATAAAACAATTGGGTTATAAAAATCTAGAGTGAATTTACCAATAAAAGGAGTTGCCTTTCTATCCTCAAATTCGTGATTTATCTAGCAGTTATCAAAATTGCCATAAAATTAAAACCACAACAAAAAACCCACTCATTAAGTGGGTCACGCATATTTAATTTTTGGAGATGTCTAATTACTAGAGTTTCAACTTAGGAAAATTACTCTGCCAATAAGATAATAAAGCCTGCCAAGCAGTTTCTAATTCAACATCACTAGTATCAGCCTTAGTTAACGAAAGTTGCCCCCAGATACAGCGACGGTCACGGAAAGTTTGTTTACCGTTCAATAGATTCAACCATTGAGAGGGATTTAGATAAGGACGATAAAAATGGGCAGTGAATTGAGATATTGTCACTGTACTTTTTCCCAGGGAATTAATGCAGGCCGTCAAATAGCGGTTTTGTTGATCAAAAAACTCTAAATGATCACCTTTGAGGTTCACTTTTTCAACGGGCTTTATCAGCTTAGGTAAATTAGGTAGATAACTAAATTGCTGATAGTATTCTTTGACATCACCTAAGCTAGAAGGGACATAGTAAAAGTTAGCAGTTAAGCCCTGACCGGCTTTTTGGTAATGATAAATTTGTCCTAACAAGATATCCTTCGTCTTATCGGTTTCGATATCTGTGTTTAGTAGAGGACGATTATTCTCCTGGGCTAGTTGCTTTGACGATAAAGATAGAGGTTCACTAGCCATGAATTGCCAACCAGGGAGAGGAATTTGTGACGGAAAACGATAGACGGCGGTTTCACTCAAGCCCGCGCTGGGATGGATACAAAAATTAAATAAAATGATGATCAAACCGATACCTGTTAGTACAATTAACCAGGATACTGGCTGAGACTTTTGAGGGGGGGCTTTTGTCAGTGACGATGGAATTTGACTGGGTGATAGGAAAAGAATCACTGCCCCAAAGGATAGGAACGAAAGTAAAGCAAAAATATCACCACCTTGAGAACCATGCCAATAACTAAATGCAGGTTTATCTGTCACCACTAGTGCTATAATAACCAATCGGATCACGGACAGAATAACACTAATAAGCACTGAAAGAATAAAAGGCAAATAAATATTTTTCAGATAAGAGGGAAAAAGAATGGCCAGCACGAAAGAAAATTTTAATAGCATGATTAAAAGTGGTATCGCCGTGCATTCTGATAAAATATCAATTACCCCATTATTAACAGAAACAAGAGAGCCTTGAGTAGCGGAATTAAAGCCCAAGTACCATAAAAGATAAGAAGTAAGTTTGGCGGAGATTACCGTAATCCGAATCAGCATTCCCAATAATTTGACAAAGACGAAAATCAAGGGAAATATAGCAATTACTGCTAATTCTCGCTTAAATTGTTTAATTCCCTGAAATCCTGATGCTAATAAAGTCAAACCAATGGCACTAACTAAGGGGAGAAAGTACCAAAAAATAGAGATTTCTTGAACTGAAAATTTTGCATTGATGTAGGGAATAATAATTAAACAACAACCAACAAAATTAGCAGGAAACTGGCTGACGAAAGCAAGGTTATTCCGTCTCTCGTAAATGTGGAATATGACACTTGCATATAACAATAGTTGAAAGAACCAATCGTTAGCATTTTGTTCAACTCGCCAATAGAGTGTTAGGTGAGTTGAAGTTACTAACCCAAAAATAAATAGAATGAAGAAAGTATAATTCAGAAAATTAACTTCCCTAAACTTTTCTATTTTACCTGTCATTGCTAATATCGTTTTCAACATTCTAAATACAAGCCCGTCCTATTTGAAGCCAAACAATCACAAAGGTAACACCAATAATTAGGAGAGCAATAACTGTTCTCAAGCTACTTTTCCATCTATTCTTCCACTGCCCTCGCTGGTTTAGGGCTGCTTCTTGGGAGACTGTCTTTTTTGCACTGGCTAAGTTTTTTTGAATTGTATTTTTAAGCTGAGGAGTTGGTAACTTTAAGTCATCTGGACTCATGTTGATATTTTTAGCGAACAGCTTGATCTGTTCTGCGCTAACCCCTGAAGCAAGACGCTTTTCGATTTGGGTTATTTGTTCAACACGGTTATTTCTCTGTTCGGTGATTTGATCATTGACCACTTTTAGGACTCGTTGCGTATTTAATAAAGTCAGGGGAATTAAGGCAAAAAAGGCGATTCCCATGAGCAGAATCACCCAGCGGATAAATCTCAAAAAAACAATTTCTAGGAAGCGGATATCATTTTTATTGTCACGAAAGTAACGAGTAAAAATCAACCCTAAGCCAATCAAAAAAACCCAACTATGCTGAGTGAGGAGACTAATGGCATTGAGTTCCCATTCAGGGTTTTGGAGTTGAGGTGGGACAATCACATAGATAAAATCTATGAATGACATCATCACAATTCCATAGCCAATAATTGGTAATAGACCAGTCAAGTCACTAGTATTTGATAAAAGACCTTCCCAGTTAACTAGACCGAAAAATGCCCTGAAGTTCTTGACAGAAGAGAAAATAAAATAACCAATATTTTCTTTGATATCTCTAAAATTCATCGATCTTAATGTTCCTTTTCAATGCAAAGTTGATAATTACAACAGCTATCAGCGGTAAAGCCCTTTAAGTGCAAGGCTTTGTGATTAAAATTTGTACCTCATTTACCTGCAATTTACTGGAATTTATCCTCATGACGGCTGAGATTTGAATTTTTACAAGATTACGAAAAATCCAGATGTGTAGGGGTTTAGCATTGCTAAATTCCTACCTCTATAGAAGCAAACGATTCAGCTATCTTGAGTATAATCAAGGAAATTAAATAACATAAAACAATACTGTAGCCATGCAGTAAAAATAACTTACCAGTTCTAACATAGCATCAATACCTTGTCAATAACTCTACTACATCAGCCCTCTCTTCATCCTATTTTCTTGGCTACAGTATTGTTAGGGTCTACTTATATACCTAGGTTTTATTATTCGGGGATATTCTTGTTAAAATTAAATAACATTTGTGAATCTTCCAAAGGTAATACTTCTACGGAATAAGACTTTAACCACTGCTGAAAAGAACGTCCACCTTCTTCAACATACTGATTTAATTCCGGTAAACAACGACGGCGATAAAAACCACATAGAGGTTGCCAGATTTGATTATTTTGGACTAAAGCCGCCATTTTATTTTCGGGAATTGTATCTAATTTAGATATCCAATCTTGTAATATTTCTAGCCGCAAATTTGGTAAATCACAAGCTAATAATAGAACCCAATTTGTTTTTACTGCTGCTAAACCTTGTATAAAACCTACAAGTGGTCCATGAGTGCGTGGTTCATTTCCAGTTTCCCCAGGTAAAGGAACTTCTGGAATAAATTGACTTTTAGGTGTTAGCAATTCTTGATAACGTTCTGGCCAGGGAGTGACGATATAAACTTTATCAGTGCAAGCTTCAGCAATAGTACAAATTAATTGCAACATGGGGACACCGACCATGGGAATTAAAGCCTTATCTCTACCCATACGAGTGCTTTTACCACCTGCTAAAACAATAGTAGTAACATCACGCTTTAAATCAATATTCATAATGTTTGGATTCTATTTAATAAAAATTAACTGTATTTTCTCATAAATTGTTTACAATTATTATATAAATCTATAATTTATAAATATCATTATCATCAGTTTTATGACAATTTTTTTTGAATTTGAAGCAGATTTTGTTGATTCCTGGCGTTGTATTCCTATGCAAGTGCGCTATAAATTAGACACTTGCGGTATTAAGCTAAAATTAGCAGAATGGAATCAGATGAATCAAGAATCACGTCAAAATTTAGCGATATTACCTTGCGATACAGATGGTCAAATTCATGATTACAGACATTATATTCAAGAGTTGGTATTGCAACTCACTGGTAAATCGGTAGCCGAATTACCCATTGAAACTCATCCAGCATGGATGGATAATACCGCTATTCCCAGCAGTATTCACGCAAAAGCCCAGGAAATAGGTGTGATCATCACAACTGAGGCATGGGCAAGCTTAACTATTTTACAGCGTTTTGCCTTGATTAAACTGAGTCGTTCTAGCCATGAAAATAAAAACTTCTTACCGGCTTTGCAAGAATTTAAATTGTTGCCAAAATCCTAAATTCTGATATATTGCTATAAATAATACTTTTTAAGTAGTGGGTAAAAGCAAATGATTAAACTCGACCAGTTTTTAAAGTTTTCCGGTATCACCGCTACCGGAGGTCAAGCTAAATGGATGATTGTTGATGGTGAGGTTAAAGTTAATGGTGTAGTGGAAACGCGCAGAGGACGAAAATTAGTAGATGATGATCAAGTAACAGTAGCAGGAAAAACTTTAAAGGTTGGGGAAATACTATCAGATACCGTTGATTAATTTCGATATCTATGATTTTGCCCTCACTACTTTTCTGACCATAACATCCAATTATGCTAATTCTTAATTTTTATTTCCAAAAAATTAATTGCTTTAAATAACACCTTGATTTAAAATAATAAATATTGATCAATAGGTCATTCTCTACAAGTAAATCCTCTCAAAAGGGGAATTATACCCCTACAGAACTTCTTTAATTGTGCATTGTCAACATATATAGAAAGACATAGCTAATGACTAATGTACTCTGGTTACAAGGTGGTGCTTGTTCGGGTGACACCATGTCGTTTCTGAATGCCGAAGAACCAACAGCTTGTGATTTAATGGCTGATTTCGGGATGAAAATACTTTGGCATCCTTCCTTGGGTGTAGAATTAGGTGAAAACGTCAAAACCCTTTTATGGGACTGTATTTCTGGTAAAATTCCTGTAGATATTTTGGTATTTGAAGGTAGCGTAGTTAACGCCCCTAATGGTACAGGAGAATGGAACCGATTTGCCGACCGTCCCATGAAAGATTGGTTAAACGATTTAGCCAAAGTTGCGAAATTTATTGTGGCTGTGGGAGACTGTGCAAGTTGGGGAGGAATTCCCGCTATGTCACCCAACCCCAGCGACTCCAAAGGACTGCAATTTCTCAAACGGGAAGAAGGCGGTTTTTTAGGTTCAGATTTTGTCAGTCAAGCCGGCTTACCTGTGATTAATATTCCCGGTTGTCCCGCACACCCCGACTGGATAACGCAGATATTAGTAGGAATCGCCACTGGACGAATTGATGATATAGTTCTTGATGAACTGCACCGTCCCCAAACCTTCTTTAACACCTACGCCGAAACCGGTTGTACCCGCAACATTCACTTTGCATACAAAGCCACAACCACCGAATTTGGACAACGCAAAGGTTGTCTATTTTACGACTTAGGTTGTCGTGGTCCCATGACTCATGCCTCCTGTAACCGCATTCTCTGGAATCGCGTCTCCTCCAAAACCCGCGCCGGAATGCCCTGTTTAGGCTGTACAGAACCCGAATTTCCCTTTTTCGACCTCAAACCCGGAACAGTCTTTAAAACCCAAACCGTCATGGGAGTACCCAAAGAAATACCCCCAGGAGTCAACCACAAAGATTACGCAGTCCTCACCGTTGTTGCCAAAAACACAGCCCCAAAATGGGCAGACGAAGACTTTTTTACAGTTTAGTCATGAAAAAAGACCTAACCCCCCAACCCCCTTCCCTACCAGGGAAGGGGGAGTCAATTATTCCCCTCTCCTTGTAGGAGAGGGGTTAGGGGAGAGGTCGTGTAACTAATAACTAATAAAGGACAAATATGCCAATTCAAACATTAGATATTTCACCTGTCGGTAGAGTCGAGGGTGATTTAGATGTGCGTGTCGAAATCGAAAATGGATATGTCACAAACGCTTGGACTCACGCTGAACTTTTTCGCGGCTTTGAAATAATTTTACGCGGAAAAGACCCCCAAGCCGGCTTAATTGTCACCCCTAGAATTTGTGGAATTTGTGGCGGTTCTCACCTGAGTTCCGCTTCTTGGGCGTTGGATACAGCTTGGGGAACAGAAGTTCCGAGAAATGCAATTTTAGCGAGAAACTTAGGTCAAATTGTTGAAACAATCCAAAGTATTCCCCGCTACTTTTATGGCTTATTTGCCATTGATTTAACTAATAAAAATTATCGCCGGAGTCATTTTTATGATGAGGCTTGTCGGCGGTTTGCTGCCTTCACAGGTAAATCCTATGAAATCGGCATTACAATTTCCAGTAAGCCTGTAGAAATCTACGCTTTATTAGGTGGACAATGGCCGCACAGCAGTTATATGGCAATAAATTAGGGAATTGCTTATATAGTCAGGATTATTCAGATTAGATTTAATTATTCCCTGGTTTTTCCTTAAATGAGGCCATAAATCCACCCCATCCATATCATAAGTCCATTTATTTTAGTTATTTGGTGTTTTCAGACGTTACCTAATTTTTCCCTTAATCGCTGTTCAGGAAGTTAAAGGCAAATAGTTAAGTATAATTTTTTCTTTTTATTGAAATATAAACCCGGTTTTTTCTCAATATAAATACGTAATTTTTAGTATAAAAGTTAGAATATTTACAGCTTGGCTTGAGTATATAAGTATTGATTTATTTGGATATTGAGCGATCGCACTTAAACCAGAACTAGCGATCGCATTAATCCCAGTTAAGGAAGCACAAGATAATGGATTTTGAGCGATCTCTTACCCATGAGATCGCAGTTAATCCCAGTTAAGGAAGTACAAGACAATGGATTTTGAGCGATTCCTGCGGAGCGCTTCGCTATCGCATTAACTCAATATTAGCGATCGCACTATCACAGTTAAAGAATCACAAGACATTCTCAAAGATATTTCACGGACTCGTTAGAATTTACCTCACAGATGACTTATGATCAATGTATTATTGCCTGTATGGAAGTTTAAACCATGTCACTCACTGAGTTAATTCCTCTGGTCAACAATCTGAGTCAGTCAGACAAATTATCACTCTTCAAACTCCTAGCCACACAAATCCCAGACGCTGAACTACAAGTCATCTTTTCTGCATCAGAGTACCCGGTTTGGTCGCAATATCACGCAACGGAAGCTGCAAACATTCTAATGCAGATGATTCAGGATAACAAAGAGACATCAACTCATGCGTAGTATAGTTGAGTTTCCCTTTTCTGACGATGAAGCATTACCCACAATTCCTGTCATTCTGAGTTATGCAGACTCTTCTGTTTCTGCAAATGCACTGCTGGATACTGGGTCTACGGTCAATCTTTTACCTTATGACATTGGGTTAAAATTAGGTGCAATTTGGGATAATCAAACTGTCCGCTTGCCATTGGCTGGAAATCTTGCAAAGGTTGAAGCACGAGGGTTATTTGTGCAAGTTCAAATTGGGAATCTTGAACCCGTTCGTCTAGCATTTGCCTGGGTAGAAGCCTCTCATGTACCCTTAATCCTGGGACAAACAAACTTTTTTCGAGAATTTGATGTCTGTTTTGAGCGATCAGAATGCAAGATAAAAATTATCCGAGGTGATTAGCGATCGCACTAACCAAATATTAGCGATCGCAGTTAATCCCAGTTAAGAAAGCACAAGAAAATGGATTTTGAGCGATTCCTACAGAGCGCTAGTTCCCTCCGGGACGCTTTGCGAACGCTATCGCACTACGTCATAAAAATTTATTAAAGAGGTTATCGAACGGTTCTGTATTTTTCCAACGATAGGTGTTGAAGTCTCGATAATCAACCGATAAAATTTGTCCATGACCTAATTCTTCTGCCAGAATAACGAGAGAGGCATCGGCTAAATCCATCGGTAAGTCTTTATATTTTTCCATCAGTTCTTCAATACGCTGGCAATGATGTTGTTTGAGATCAAAGATTTGTAGCTTTCCTGTAGAAATTTTATGAATAAAGATTTTTGGAGCATCTACTCCTACTCTTTTTTGTAATAAATAGCAAGTTTCTGTAACGACACACCAGGTTGTAATAAATTGCTGATTAGCTAAATCTTGAAATCGTTTTTTGGCGGCTATATGAACTGCATCCTTTTTATTGGCAAGAGCTAACCAAAAGCCTGTATCAACTATGATCATATTTTTGATTAAGTTCACGGTCTAAGTAGTTTTTATAGTTTTTTGAGAGGTCTGTTTCAGCTTCTATGCAACCGATAAAGTCTGACCAGTCTTGCAAGGAATTTTCTGAAGATTCGTGTTGATTCTGAAGGTAGCGTTTTTTCAGGACTTCTACGAGTTCGACTATGATTTGTTGTGCATCGGGAGGAAGAGACGCAATATCTTGTTGAATTGTATCTAAGTTCATAATCTCATTTTTCTGTTTCCCTGATTATAGTTTAGCAAAAAATGATCGCACTTAAACCAGAACTAGCGATCGCAGTTAATCCCAGTTAAGGAAGCACAAGGATATGGAAATTGAGCGATCGCATTAACTCAATATTAGCGATCGCAGTTAATCACAGTTAAGGAAGCACAAGGCAATGGATTTTGTGCGATCGCATTAACTCAATATTAGCGATCGCATTTAATCACAGTTAAGGAAGCACAAGATAATGGATTTTGAGCGATCGCATTAACCAAATATTAGCGATCGCAGTTAATCGCAGTTAAAGAAGCACAAGACAATGGATTTTGAGCGATCGCATTTCCCCAATATTAGCGATCGCAGTTAATCGCAGTTAAGGAATCGCTTTTCTCAAAGATGTTAAACAGCAAATCTAACACCTCTGCACCTCTAGACTGCGATCGCTTGATTAAAGTCTCTAATCCTGGTGCATTTCCAGTAATTTATCAGCAG
Source organism: Anabaena sp. AL09 (assembly GCF_001672255.1). Taxonomy (NCBI): domain Bacteria; kingdom Bacillati; phylum Cyanobacteriota; class Cyanophyceae; order Nostocales; family Nostocaceae; genus Anabaena; species Anabaena sp. AL09. The sequence goes on along the minus strand of NZ_LJOQ01000083.1, from coordinate 17,865 downwards.
ATTCATTAGGAGTGTTGTGGGGAACGCACTTGAAAAAAATAAAAGAAATTCATTTTGAAAGAATCTTATTGATTTCATTCACAACATCTTCAAAATTTGAATTCTGGTGTATATCACTTGACGGAATTAGCATATCTCTTAGATGACCAATAACCCCACTTATTGTTCGAGTAATTTTTGAGTACAAGTCGATATCTTCTCTTATATTTGGTGCTATGTTGGCAAGTTGAACAGACTTCATTGCTTGCTCCGCAGCCTTAAGTTTCTCTTCCCAAAATATAATATACTCAACGATATCAAGTGGCTCATAAATCTTCGCATCCTCTAAAACAAGGGGGACAATTCTTTCTTTAAAATTTCCGTTTTCAATAAACTCAGTTAATTCAAACATACAGTATCTAGATTTGAGATATTTATCACTTATAACTGTAACTACACATTTACCTTTTCCCAATCTTTGCATAAAGTTTTTTAGTGAGTCTTTATACTCCAACTCTTCTGAATCACGAACAATATCAATATTTTTGTCCTTAAGAACTTGATATAGCTTATCTACAATTTCACCGCTACTTCCTCCACGAGCATAGCTAATACATACCTCTTTTTGTGTAGTCATATGTCGGCACTCCAATGACAAAAGTAGCTCTGTACGGAGGTTATTAACCTTTTCAGCAGATAACGCTGCTGCCTTATCTCGATTTTTTTCTTGATGATGTATGTAGTAATCAAGAATCTCTGGATACTTTTGAACTGTAGCATCGATAGCCTGTTCAATTTCCGCTTTCTTAGGTTTATCTGGAAGTCTATCTTTAAAATAACGGTTTATCGCATCTCTAAGAGCCGAGTTTTCTAGTGCATTTGTTATTTGCCTAAACCTACTCGTAAAATCCCTGTGACAGATAAAAGCATCATCTTTGGTAAGAATATCTATAGGAGTGAGAATTAGATAATCTTCATTATTATCTCCCTTGTAGAAGTATGGTAGATCGAAAGTTTTGGGTTTCCAAATCATTAAACTAGAATCAAAAGAGCAGCGAATAGAAAACTTCTTTCGCCTATTCTCTTGCAAATGCAACTCTGCAAACTTTTGCGTGTACTCTAGCAAATGCTCTAGAATCAAATTAGTCGTAAAATCACTAATGAAATCTCTACCAATCCCTGAGCCTACCAGTGTAAGCTTTTCTATATGGGATGAAGATGTAATAACTTCGTTTCCAAAGTCGGCATAAAATCCATTGAATGCTGCGATAAGGTTGCGAGCAAACTCTGGACCCAATCCTTTCCCGTTATTACCCCATTTACACAATCCTAGCCAATTCTGTTTGACTTCTGGGAATTGAAAAAGATGTAAGTCAGATTGAGGGTTATTTGCAGCAATTTTTTTGAGATTTACTAAGTGTTCAATTATCTTGTCGTGTAAAGCTTTATATTTTGGTTTATCTGATGCAAAAAGTAGAAAAGGGTCAATAAACAGAGGTAAATCAGCCTCAATACATATATTTAACGCACCATATTCATCTAGAACAGACACGTCGATTTCAAAATAATCTGAGAAGAGTAACTGACTATTCATGAGGCACCTTTCGGAATATCGCTAATATACAGCTATTATACAGAAAATTTCCAGATAAATACCTAAATTTGGGTGGATAGCAATAAATTTTCTGGCTATCATCCTTTTCTGGGTAATAGACGGAATGATTCAGTATATTTATCGCTGTCCAGAAATTTTCCTCATAACATTCTAATTAGGACATTAGACAGAATTTTCAAGATGTTCTTAACCGTAGTGATAAACCTGTTCGCAGTCCTCTACATTTTTTCTTTCCAAAAATTTCAACTTTTCCACCTCCAACCTTAACCTTTCATTCTCCACCCTCAACGCCAAAATTTCATTCTTCTGCAACTCAATTAACGACTTTTGACTAATTACCTCACCAAAGGCTTTTTTCCGGTTTTCAATCCCAAACCATCTTTGATAGGTTTTTGTATGTTCATCAACAGTATGACCTAAATTATCTGCTGCGGCTTTAATCGGTATTCCCTGAAGATGCGCTCGAATCGCGCAACCATGACGCAAATCATAAGGTTGAAACTCAATTCCCACCTTTCTAAACCATCTGGATATATCTCTCCGCATCCAATTAATATTTTGCACAGATGCAATTTTTGCCACCTTTTGTTCTAAAATCTTTAATGGTTTGGGATTATGTAAATCAAATAATTCTATCCATTCAGGAACAAAAGGAATAACTTCTCGATATCCAGTTTTGGTATTTTTATTCACTTTCCAAGTATGGTCTATATTTTGGGGAGACATCCACCAATTAATATCCGGTTCTACAAATAATTCCCTTGGTCTTAACCCATAAGTTGCTAACATTCCATATACCCAACGCCACATTTCCCAGGTGTCTATTCCATCACTAATATTTGTATTTTTGCGGTTGAGGGCGAATTTTTCAAAGAGGTCAAAAGCCGATATTATTTTTTCATCTTCAGGTATTTCTCGATAAGCAGGAGTGACATGATCTCGTTTGACATCGAGTTGAAATCCTAAATTAAAGGTTTTAATCAAAACAGAACTTACCGCAATCAGTTCATTTTTTTTATTTCCCTGAAATGAATTAATAACTTCCTCAAAATTTTCTTTTGTGGCTAAATGGGAGAGAGTCAAGTTTCTTTTAATTACAGATATATAGTTAGCAAAAGTATTTTGACTGGTGATCGTTTTCTGACGGGTTTGATAATATTTTTCCGCAAAAGTATCTAATAATTCCCCAATAGTTTTGATCTCTTGCTTCTCTCTCGATTTAATTCCTAAATACTTCTCATTCCACTCGAAAGTATGACGAGCAATTAATTTACCCAACTCATAACTTTCTTCAATTGCAGTTTTTAATCCCTCTAAATTTGCGGGTATTCCTAGAGATAAATCATACTGCTTTTTTGTCTTACCTAAACTGTAATCTCCTGGTTTTAAAGGTAAGGTAGCTCGTAATTGGAGAGAATTGCCAGTTTGTTTAATACTAACTCTTATTCTCTCTCTTTTTAAATTATTATTAGCTGCAATTAACTTCTGTTCAAAAACTGCTTGATACTGTAATTCTGTTGCTTTTATTTTCGTCATTCCCTATACCTACCGTCTGTGGTGTTCTGCGGTTCAAAATCGGCAAATATATCGGCGAATAAATCGGTTGAGTCTGCATTTGTATATTCCTGTGTAGATGTGGAATATATACCCTCACAATTACCCTGATTTTGCCTGTCCATTCCCTAAATATTCCCTTATTTATATAAGCTGAAATAGTGAAAATAAAATGTTATTACCAAGCAAAATTACTTTAAAAATAAGTTACTCAGAAACATTTTTAGAATATCACCTGTTGTCATAGCAGTTATATGGTGCCTGGTGGTGTGATGTGCGCCCCCACTTTAACTGATATTACCCGCGCCTGGGCAATTTTGGAATATTTCCGCACCAATTGGTTAGAACCAGTTTGGTTAGGTTGTTCTTTAGAAAGATATGAAGAAATTCAATCTTATGAGGACTTTCAAAAGTGGTTAAATGAAGATGTTAAACATCGAGAATCTGACTTAGGTTTATATTGGAGAATGGGTTTAGATATCGGTTTAGATAGATATGGTGCGGGAGTCGGTAAATATGTGACTTGGGGTTATATTCCCCATGAGGATAAATACAATAAACCAACCATTGAAGGACGTAACGCTGCTGTGATTATGAAAGGCGGTGTTTATGATAGTTTTACTGATACTCATAGCTTAATGAATCAATCATTTGCTCGGGAGAATTTAACCCATTCTTGGTATGATGAAGGTAGAGAAAATTGGCATCCAAGCGATCGCACTACAAAGCCAATTAATCACAATCAAAAAGACTTTAATGGGGCATATTCTTGGTCAAGCGCCGTTCTCCACCAAGACTTAGGACGATTAGAAGCAGGACCCCTCGCTCGTCAATTAGTTGCAGGGGGAAATCATGGGGAATCTTGGCAACATTATGACCCATTTATTCTCGACATATTCAAGCAAATGGGTGGTGCAAGTGTTCATCTTCGTCAATTAGGAAGAGTCCACGAAATAGTTAAACTATATCGTCAAGCCGAACGGTGTTTAAGAGAGTTCAAATTAAACGATCCTTGGTATATTAAACCTGAAGAAAAAGATGGTAAAGGTTGGGGTGCAACTGAAGCCGCTAGAGGTGCATTATGTCACTGGGTAGAAATCGAAAAAGGCAAAATTAAAAACTATCAAGTTATCGCTCCCGGTACTTGGAATATTGGACCCCGTGACGGAGAAGGACAACTAGGACCGATTGAAAAAGCATTAATCGGAACACCAATTCAAGACCCGAAAGACCCCGTAGAAGTGGGTCATGTCGCCCGTTCTTTTGATTCATGTTTGGTGTGTACTGTTCACGCCCACGACGCGAAAACTGGGGAAGAATTAGCTCGTTTTAGAACAGCTTAATTTAAGATCCCCGACTTCTCTAAGAAGTCGGGGATCTATTTTTCGATAAGTCAGGGTTCTATATAATTGTTATGTGCAGTACAAAAGTTCCCAAATCAGTGGGTTAGTCTGAATTTTAAGGAATAATTGATAATTCCTAACTATCAGATTATGAATTATCAATTAGGAATTACTAAATACTAAAAATGGTAACTAATTGTGTCTAATTTAGAACTACATCAATATCTTCCTCAGCTTCCTGAATCTGCATTGCAAGAATTTATAGAATGGTGTATGTTGGAGCAGTCAACAGCCGCAGGATTAGAATTTAAACCCGATCAAAGTAAGTTAAAGAATTTAGCACCAGCGGATTATTCTAAGCAATTAGTTGACCAATTTATGAAGGTAAGACCTGACCCTATTAGAGCCGGGTTAGTAGCTGTAATTGCTGGAAAACAAGCCGATAAACACGAATTAACAGGTTTAGCTGCTGTGGTTGATTTTGTTTCTCTTTATGTTAAGTATTTAATTCCTAAAGATGGTAGTAATGCACAAGAAGCAGATGCAATTTTAGCTAAAGCATCACAACATCAATATGAAAAACTTGTGGAAATTGCCAAAAAACATGGTGTGAGTTTATAAATTTGTAGGGTGGGTAATTCCCACCCAGAAAAACGCGGAGAATTATAAACTTTTGTCTGAATCAGGATTTACAGGATTTAAGGATTTACAGGATGTTTATTTTTAATATTAGAAATGGGAATTTATGTACTTAACATGAATAAATCATCAATAAACAATCCTGTTAATCCTTTAATCTTGAGCATCCTGATTCTGACAATATGAGTATCAAAGATTGACTAAATTGCTAAAAAATGAGTTTCAGGAATTTTGTGATCAAGTTGGCAAAAATGCTGAAGCAAAAGGTATGACAGAAGAAAAGCTCAAAGAAATTCTTGAAAGTGATGATTGAGCAAAGAATTGTCATTGACACTAATTCTTACTCATTTTTTCTTTTGCTGCTGTTGGTGGATACTTATCAACTTCTATCAATAATTGCCTTTCTATAATTCGTTCATTTTTGTTAAAATCGAGAATACGGGATGTTACTTCACCAATATCTGTTAATGGTTGAATGATAGCTTCATTAAGTTGAAAATGATCACCCCAAAAGTCTCTACGAGGGTTAAAAAATCTCACTAATTCACCATTTCGCCAATTAATTGAACCTAAATCTGTACCTTTTTGCAAATTACAGAAAACACAAGCATAACAGAGATTATCATCCGTACTTGCTCCACCATGTTTGACACTAATGATATGATCAACTTGACAAGATGTAGTATCTTCTTCTGAAATTAGACAATATTCACAGATATTACCAGCACGTTCCACAACTAAACGCCTTATTTCTAAATTAATGTAAGTACGAGACACCTTATTTACCCTCAGCGTTAATATATTTATGAGCCTTAGCTTTAGCTAATCTAATAATGTGTTCTAAAGTCAAAAAATACTCTAATTCTTCCTTGTCTTGTTTCGTTAGTTCATTATTTTTAGCACTATCAATTAAATCCTCTAAACGGTTTTGTGCTGTTTCGGAAAGGTGGAAGTTAATCACACTTTCGGGAGTAGTACCAGCAGCAATGAAATCTACAATTTCGTCATAGACTTTGATTGTTTTAACAGATGTATTCATGGCGGTATCCTTTTTTACAATACTTGTCTGATAGCGTAGCCATATCATTGAGTTATAATTATAGCAAATGCACAAATAACCCTGGGTTAAAATTTGTATGAATATTCAAGATAAAACTATTGCTCAAATTCGGCAAATGCCAGATTATTTAATTCAGGAAGTAGATGTTAATTTTTAATATTAGACACAGGAATTTATGTACTCAAAATGAATAAATTATCAATAAATAATCCTGAAAATCCTTTAATCCTGAAAATCCTGATTCTGACAATAGTAAATGTTGGGTTTCCTTACCTCAACCCAACCTACTCTTCTACATCAAACCAAACAGGAGAAATATCATCAACCTGCCCATTATAATTAATCGTAATTTCCTGCCCTTCACGAATATATTTATAAGCAACAATATCAATTACATTTTTAGCAAAATTCTTAATATAAACCGCATTGGGATGATAAGAATGATTAAAAAGAGAAGCAAAACCTAAACCTATCGCCCCGCTTTCTCCATGCCAACCAAAATAATAATTTAATAACACCGTTTTAGTAATTAACTTAACTTGCTGTTTAGGAATAACAATCACAGCGGCTCTTTCAATTAAATCTCCTGTAGCAAAATCTTGCTGGGCAAATATCCCTCTACCTTTAGTATCTGTATCACGAAATACTAGCATATAGCAATTCTGTCATGGGTAAGAATGATTTTTGACTAACCACTACAGATAAACGCAGAGAAGATAAAGACAAATTTTTGTCACTGACTTACGGCTACTAAACTCACTATAAAGTCAATGATCAAAGATGTAGTCAAAATTTCCGTAAATTTTAATTTTTTGTGCAAAGTTGATAATATTCATGTTATTATAAATATCCCATGCTAACTATCATTGGTTGTGGCAATCTCAATCGGAATGATGATGCTGTCGGCGTAATTATTGCCCAACGTTTACAGCAATATCTCGCCCAAAATCCTCACCCCAACATCCGCGTTTTCGATAGTGGAACTGCGGGAATGGAAGTGATGTTTCAAGCGAGAGGAAGTCAAAAATTAATTATTCTTGATGCTAGTTGCACAGGTTCAGAAGCAGGTGCTATATTTAAAGTCCCAGGGAACGAACTAGAAGCACTGCCCGAACCTAGTTACAACTTACATGATTTTCGTTGGGATCATGCCTTGGCTGCTGGGAGAAAAATCTTTTTAGATGATTTTCCTCAAGAGGTGATAGTCTATTTGATTGAAGCTGCAAATCTGGATTTTGGGCTGGAATTAAGTCCTGTTGTGCAACATTCTGCTGATTTAGTTTTTGCCGAACTAATTACAGTTATCCAACAGAATGTTATGGCTTAATCAACAATCTCAAATCCCCAATTGCATCAGATCCAATCACGATAAACTGGCAACTCATCTACTCTCATTTCAAAGGGTACAGTTTGACTATCGGGAGGACAAACCCGGATTTTGGCACTGCTAACAATGCCATAAAGAACATTTGCCATAGGGACAATTTGTTGCAAAATTTGCCAGTTAGTAACTTGGTCAGGGCATTCAATTACTAAAGTCAAAATACTCGCATGAGTTGTGGCATACCAACGACAATTAGACAATAAACTATGAATAATGCGATCGCATCCTTCATAAAAGTATTTGCTAATTGAATGCTCCAATTGTTGTCGAAGCATAATATCTGCTGATGTTGGCTGTATAGGGTGCTTATCATCAGCATGGAATTGATGTTCTCTTCTCGCCATTTCCAGTTATTTTCCTATTTATTTACCAATTGCCATTGCATACAATACGTCCTTATTGGTTTCTAGAAAGGCTTGGGTTTCATGATCATAGAAAGCACCAATACCACTACAATCTATTTCCCAATAGTTGCTAAATAAATACACTCTCTGTCCGACAAATCCGGCTAATTGCATAGCCGTTTGATAACTCAAATAATCGGACACCTATTCCAAACGTTCTCCAAAAACCGTTCTCGGTCAGAATTAAATTGAGGATGTTCTAGCTGCTGCTGGTGACTAGGCTGTAAAGACGTTGTTTGATAGGCATCTTCAACACATTGATTAACTTGAAAATAGTCAGTACCACAGACAAAAGGAATAGGTAGCCTTAAGCGTCTGACTGGTTTTTCTTGCGCTTCTGGTGATATCACACAACTAGTAATAAACTCCTTATTCTCAAATCCCAAATCTGCATTGAGAATAAGTTTATCAAAATCAAAGCCTAGTTGTATGTTGTTTTCATGAAGATATGCAAAAAGCAGCGATAGCACCTAAACGGTGTCCGCTATCCAACAAACAATATCTCAAACTCCTGTCTTGATATTTCCAGCTAGACCTATGATAAACACAACTAACTAAAAAGATGAATCCGTTAATACATTTATTTGGTATAACATAATTATCCAATCCATCATCGCCTAATTCATAAATTAAGGTCAGACAATTATTCTCAACTTCTATATGGTAGATGCCATCTATTATGCCTTCTAACCCACGTATTTGTACATAAATTTCTGTCGGGTATAAAGCCCCCGCAGACGGATTTACCCGCAATTTATAGGGACTATCTTGATATATCTTTTCTCAAGTAATAGCACTGGTTAACCACAAAAAAGTATGAATAGGATTATTGCGATTTAATTGCAGCCGACGATAAAAACGAGGATAAACTTTAAAAGAAGTTGGTTGTGTAGCGGCATCTACATAATTAGGATTAACTTGTACCGACAAGTAACCTTAAAACTTCTATATTGCTGGCAAAATCAATTGCTTTATCAGTAAACCAAATTTTGTAAGTTCATGTTAGGATTGTATTATGAAGGTATGAAATTCCCAAATTGAACCTTTAAAACTCTTACCTTTGGGCTTTTGCGGCTTTGTGTGAGACTAAAATTCATACCCTTAATCAGCAACGCCAGTTTTCAGCAACAGGAATGGTAATCAACTTATTTGTCAAATTGCAAAATTCTGTACTATAATAAAAGTGTGAAGTACATGGGGCTTTAACGGTTTCGACAGGTTGGCGAAAGCTACTCTGTGATTCAGGTCGAGAGCGAGTCATCTCTCGCAAATCAAAGACTCAAAAAAAAAGTAAATGCGAACAATATCGTAAAATTTGCTCGTCGGGAAGCTCTAGTAGCTGCCTAAGAAACCTCTAATAGGTTCGAGCGTCTTTAATTTGACTCCGTTAAGGATTAAAGACCTAACCCCCAACGGATGCTCCAACAAGCGTTCTCTGGTTGGCTTGAAGGCTAAGATTAAATCAGAGCATCCTACGTTCGGGATAATGAACGATTCCCGCCTTGAGGGTCAGAGAGGCTAAACCTGTGAACGAGTGGAGGGTTAATACCCAATTTGGACATGGGTTCGACTCCCATAAGCTCCATTTTCAATTTTCAATAATTTTTAAGCCCGCTAAACACTTTGATATGTAAGCGGGCTTTTTGCTATTTGGGGGATTTCTCAACATGGATATCCCGTTCCCAAATTATTTATTAGTATGGGATAGTGCTGATAGTTAGGCTTGCTTTAAAGCATCGCGTTTTTTGCGATCTGCTGTCAAAATATCTGCCATGACTATGAGTGCTTGCGCCATTTTTTCTAGGTTAGAACTGTATAGTTCTAAATCTTTGATGAGTTTATCTTCAGAGATATGTAACCCGTTAGAGATTGCTTTTAGTGCTTCAGCCCTTTGCTCATCGTTTTTGACAAGTTCAGGATCTGACTGGACTAATAATGCAAATAAACCAACGCCAAATAAACGACTATATTTAAAGTTGGAATTTGCGGCCACCGCTTCTAGTTGCTTTTGCAAATCTGCATCTTGATTGAGGGGACTTGCTTGACTTAAACTAGTGATCAAATCCTTAGCTGGTAAACTGGCAGCTAAAGTTTGCAATCTGGAGGCATCTTGTCGGTAGCTCTGGGGGTCTTGTTCCACAGCCTGACAGATTGCCAGAAAAATTGACTCTTTGTCCTGTTCTGGTTGGTAGCCATCCATGAAGCGGTCAAAAGTTGTGACAACGCCCAAGGCATAAATCGCATCGTAGCTAAAATCAACATTGACTGATAGTAGGTGCATTTCTACCATCAACTCCTCCACTACCCGGCGGTAAATAGTATTAATCGGCCTGGTATGAAGAGTGTAAAAGGTTCTTTTTGTATCAGATACTGTACGGACGTTATTCACAAAGAAAATTTTAGTAAAGACGTATTCCTGTTATCTAGTATGAACTAATCAGAGCTAATTAGCGAAAGTCAGATCAAAAAGGAGTTGATAAATCCTATGGACCAGTGAAAATCTGGTGCCGAGTCTCTAAAACCTGTTTTTCCGTCTCAAAGATTTCAAATACAGTATCCATCATTGTGACTTCAAACACCAGCTTGGCTTCTGGATGAACATTACAAATCCGAAAACTACCATTAACCCTATCAGCTTCACGCATCCCAGCTAATAAAGAAGTCAGCCCAGAACTATCAATAAAATTTACTTGGCCGAGATTGACAACAACATGAGGACTGTGTTTAGAAATACATTCCTGTAGCTTGAGACGAAATTGCCAAGCAGTAGTAATATCTAAGCGACCAGCGGGTGTCAATACCATAACGGTATGACCGTCTTCAGTTGTAAGGATTTTTTGATCTATATTAATCACTGAACCGATACTTTTTTGCTAAGATTTGCTAATCAACACACTCACAAAGTGAGAAACTATCAATCCATATCCAGAGGACGATACCGATGTCTTTGATGATTTCGGCTTCTGGGTAAAGAGACTGCATATAAGCGATTTGTCTGTCAAGAATGGCTTCGCCACGCAGGCTATCATCTCGCTGTTTTGAGGAACTGACTCGGCAGTAACAAATGTAGCTCGTTCTGAGCTACCGTTGATCTATGATTCGACATCATACAGCCTTTGTCCTGCGGGGTTTTTTGATGCTTTTGATTTTCCCTTCATCTGCATATTTCCTCAACGTATTTAGGTGCAATCCCAGAAATTCGACCGCTTTTCACCAGTGGTATGTATGCCATTGGCATACTATAGCATACGTAAAGAAAAATTAGCAAATAAGCAACTAGTAGTTCGTCAAATTTATTTTGACGGGTAATGATCGGAAAAAACTTCTGTTTTCCCCTCCCCTACTCCCCCTGCCCCTCTTCTCCCCCTGCTTGCCTTTACCCGTCATTTTTGGATTGACAGACTACTAGTTACTTGCCCTTTCCCTAAAATTCTCAGAAATAGGGTTTCTGGTGTGTTGGGGAGTTGGTGAATCGCAATAATTACGGTTTTTAAGCCTTCTCCCCAAAAATAAATCCCTTTTCCCCAGTTTTCTTCATCTCCAGTTGTATTAAAACTTGCGAGAAGTTCCGCTGACGCAGTAGGAGAAAAAATCCATAGCCGGGGTAATTCGGCTTCATCATTGATTAATCTCTACTTATAGGATAAGAAATGTGGGGGTTTTATATCGAAATATTAAGGAATATTGCATTTCTATCAAAACATAGAGCTATAGAAGGAATTCAGCCAAAAGTCCGTGATAGGATACTTTGGGAAAATGTTTATAATTGGGAGAAAACCTTTGACACTACGGGTTGCTGTTGTTGGTTCAGGACCTGCGGGTTCATGCGCTGCTGAAACACTAGCTAAAGCTGGGATTGAAACCTATTTATTTGAGCGGAAGCTAGATTACGCCAAGCCTTGCGGGGGTGCTATTCCCCTCTGTATGGTGAAGGAATTTGACTTACCTCCAGAAATTATTGACCGTCAAGTCCGCAAAATGAAAATGATTTCTCCCTCTAATCGTGAGGTTGATATCAATCTAATAAATCAAGATGAATACATAGGAATGTGCCGCAGAGAAGTGATGGATGGCTTCTTGCGGGACCGGGCGGAAAAATTAGGGGCAAATTTAATTAACGCCACTGTTCATAAAGTTGATATTCCTGCCGGCAAGTCTGACCCCTATACAATCCACTACGTTGACCATACAGGAGAAGGAGCGCAGGGCGTTACTAAAACCCTGAAAGTGGATTTAATCGTTGGTGCGGACGGGGCAAATTCCCGCATTGCTAAGGATATGGGTGCTGGGGATTACAATTATGCGATCGCTTTCCAAGAACGTATTCGTCTTCCCCAAGACAAAATGGCCTATTACAATGAACTCGCCGAAATGTACGTTGGCGATGATGTTTCTACCGACTTCTACGCTTGGGTATTCCCCAAATATGATCACGTAGCGGTAGGTACTGGCACAATGCACATCAACAAAGCCAGAATCAAACAATTCCAAGCTGGTATTCGCGCCCGTGCTTCTGAAAAACTAGCCGGCGGTGAAATCATCAAAATAGAGGCACACCCCATCCCCGAACATCCCCGTCCCCGTCGCGTTGTTGGACGCATAGCCTTGGTAGGAGATGCTGCTGGTTATGTTACCAAGTCTTCTGGTGAAGGTATTTACTTTGCGGCTAAATCTGGCAGAATGTGCGCCGAGGCCATTGTAGAAGCAGCTAACGGCGGTGCGCGGATTCCCACAGAAGCCGACCTCAAAGTATACCTGAAACGTTGGGATAAGAAATACGGACTCACCTACAAAGTATTAGACATTCTCCAAAATGTCTTCTATCGTTCCGATGCTACCCGCGAAGCATTTGTAGAAATGTGTGATGACATGGATGTACAAAAGCTAACTTTTGATAGTTATCTTTATAAAACTGTAGTTCCCGCTAACCCCTTCACTCAATTAAAAATTACTGCCAAAACTCTTGGTAGCTTAATTCGTGGTAACGCCCTTGCGCCCTAAAAGGGGACATGAGAAGCCCAAAATTTATTTCTGGGCTTCTTTTTTTTCTGGGTGAATGAATTACATATTATTTTTGTTTCACTCACCCAAATTAATCGCGGGATTCCTCTTAAAAAATCCCCTTGGCATCAATTTAAAACCAACGCGGTGAGTTGGCATTACAGGCCAATCTTCTGGACGGGGAATATGAGTGATTCCCATTGTGTACCACACAACTAGATCTTCATTATTCACGGATTCATTATCACCAATATATTTTGGTAAACCCTCCCCCAATTGTGTTTGGTTGGGATAATCTCCACCTGCATACATTTCACTGGGTTTATATTTTGTCACCCAAAAATGATGAGTTGCAAAACCTGCTTTTTTCCTAATATTTGCACCTTCTACCGCATACAAAATTGTACTTCCTCCTGGCATTAACATATATGCAGGTGAAACACCTAAATTATTTTGTTTATTTGCACTAGCAATCATCCATTCTCGACTGTGTTGAATATCTAGATCACGCACAGCATATTTTTCGGTTTTTAGTGGAGTATCTTCTACAGTTATAGCATTGCCTAATGGGTTTTTATCACCCATTGCTAACGCTTCTACATTCATTTCCATTACAGAATTAGCTTGTCCATCTATATCTAAATCTAAGCGATAATTGAAAAAATGCTGATGATTTACACCAAAGATATTTTTAGCTAATAATCTGCCAAATGACTTATTTTCAGTTTGTTTTATGCTGGCTGTTCCCTGGACTAAATCAATTCCCGTTAACTCATTCTCTACTTCTAAAGTACCGTCTTGCCTAAATATCCAATTGATACTGTAATCATAGTTATCAACTGTTGCCATCATTTTCATGACTAATTCACGATTACGACGGATATATTTTTGTTGATTTCTGTAATTAAAATGTTTCCACAGGATACCGTTATCTCTTTCATAGATACCAATTAATCCAGGTATGGTAAAAGGTTCTCCTTCAGGATTAGCAAATACTGTATTTAATAAAACTCCATTTTCAGGAATTTCTTTACCTAATTCTAGTTTATTCGCTAATAATCCCAAATTATATTCTCCCACATCAAATGCATTACGAAATGACCAATTGGGCTGAGGATGACCGTAAGGAACTGCCATTTCTGAAAGACTACCACGATATAAAATTGATCTATCTTTTTCACCATCATTATATTTGACAAGATACAAAACTAAACCTTCGCGGGGGTGCATTAAATAACGAAATTTCCAACCTTGCCAAGTAATTTCATTACCTTTAATTTGGAAACTTGTTCCTTCTGGTTGATTAATATTTAATGGTTTTGGTGGTGCAATTACTTGACTAAAAGCATTAACATCATAATCCCAATTTTCTTGGGAAAGAGGAACTATCCCATTATCAATAAAACTATCAACTTCACCTTTATTTAAATTAACTATAACTAAAACACCTTCTATGGGACGGGCATAAAAATTCCAATGTTTACCTTGATAATAAGATAATGCTCGACAAATTCGATTACCAGATTTTGCTTCTGCTTTATTTAGTATTCCTGCTCCCCAACAACTTATTTCTACATTTTTAAAATCTTTAATTCCCCGTTTTTGCATAGCTATTTGCCAACGTAAATCTGATTTTACAACTTCGTTAGCTATGGCATAATCTGGGTTTAAAATAGCGGGTTGTCCATGCGGTATTTCTTGCCAGGAAGTGAGGTTTTTAGTGTTTAAATTAACTATTCCAGTAAAGGTTTTATTCAGTTCGATTTCATAAACTTGCAAAAAAACCTGGCGGAGAAATGATTTACCAGGTGTAAAATTTAAGACTGCTTTTTTATCGGGTTCTTGTAAGGCAATTATGGGAAAAATTGCGGTTTCACTGAGCTTTTTTTTCTCTTTAACTATGGTAACTGCTGTATTAATTTCTTGTTCTGTTAAGGCGTTGAGAGGGTGTGGAATTATCGCTTCTTCAGCTAATACAATGTTAGAAAATCCCCAGCAGATATTAATAAAAATAATAATGCTAATAGTTAGCCTGTAAAAAAGATTTAGCCTCTTAATCATCTTGCACATTTTTCTGAAAAAGTACATTTATTGATTCGTCAACTAAAGATGAGAAACAGTAAGATTAAGAGGATATTTTAACTCTCCTCGTTCCCATAGTCTGTATGGGAATGAATTCTAGAAGGCTCTGCCTTTAATAATAGTAGAGGCAGAGCCTCTATGGTAGCATTCCCAGTCAGAGACTGGGAACGAGATATGTCCAGCGCACTATATAGAAACTAAGCGACGTAAAGATTCAGCCCGACGTTTAGCAACGGGGTTATTAGGTGATAATTTGAGTGTTGCTTCATACATTTCCAAGGCTTGAGCATTCAATTTTTTCTTCTCATAAGCGTGTCCGAGATTATTTAAGGCTGATACATAATCTGGGTTCAATTTAATCGCTTCTTTGTAATGACGAATTGCTAAGTCATATTGCTCTTGAGCAAAGTAAACATATCCCAAACCGTTGTAAATGGGAGCAATAGATTCTTCTCCCTCTTCTTCGGCTGCTTTGAGAGATTTTTGAAACAGGGGTATGGCTTGGCTAAATACTTTTTTTTCTGAATAGATACTAGCTAATTCATAATATTCTTGAGCCGTACCTTTTTCTTTAGTTAATTTGTTTTTTAACTTACCTAGAGAGTTTTCAAGTTTGCGGGTTTTGAATACTTGACGAAAAACACTCACACCTGCAAATGCAAGTAAACTAACAAAAATTGACAGATAAATGACGACTAAATTGCTATCCATTTTCTACAAATACAAATTATTAAAATACCCTATCTATTATCAGTTATTAGGTTGTATATTTCTCACTAAATTACGACAATCCCCAATATTCTATCCGTTCTTTTAGCCAACCTGTAACTGTATAACGAGCGATCGCTTCATTCACGTTACGTCTTAACTCATCATACTGCAATCCCTTTTGCATAACTACAGATAATGGTTGTGCTGATAATTTAGTTGGCAATATGTGATATTCAGGATGTACTTGCACCCAACCACTAAGAACGCTGACATCCGCTGCAAAACCATCTACCTGATTATTTTCTATTTTTTCCCAACCTTGGGCGTAAGAATTTACGCCGACCAATTCAGCAGACGGTGTAAAATATTTTAAGTATCCAACAGTGCTAGAGTTGTTGAGAACGGCTATTTTCCCTTTGTCTATATCTTTTAATTCTTGAATAGATGTATTTTTTGTAACTATTGCTGCCCCATCATAATAATAAGGAACACTGAAGCTAACAATGCGGGAACGTGACTCTGTGGCTGTGACTCCAGCAATAGCCAAATCAACTTGTTGATTAAAGACTACAGGTAAGCGATCGCTATTGGCTACCGGTTGCAATTTTACAGCGTCAGCTTTACCCAACAAATCACTGGCCAAATGTTTGGCTAAATCAATCTCTAACCCTTGTAAATTGCCCTTCTCATCCCTAAATCCCAAAGGACGAAGATTATCCTTAACTGCCATATTTAAATAGCCTCGCTGCTGAATTTCCGCCATTGTTGCGGCAGATGCAGTTAAATTTCCACTGAGAAAAGACAGCCAAAAAATCAAAGATAGGGTAGCGGATAATACCAGATGTAACTTATTCATAATCGCTCTGCGTTTTACTCCAATTAAAAATGCCAAAAAGTTTCTTGATTTTTAATTTTCAATTCTCCGAAGTGCCATCTGTTACATCCGTTATTCATCCGTTGCCACCTTTATCCGTTAACCGAGTTAGCGAGTTCCGCAATTTTAGCGAAGCTTGCAGGATCAAGAATTGCCAATTGTGCCAACATTTTGCGGTTTAGTTCCACATTGGCCTTTTTCAAATTACCAATCAAACGGCTATAGCTTAAACCGTGTTGTCTAGAAGCTGCGTTAATCCGTGCTATCCACAGACGGCGAAAATCACGCTTCTTCTTTTTGCGATCGCGGTAAGCACTGCGAAGCGCCTTCATTACTTGTTGGTTAGCGGTTCTAAACAAAGTTGAGTGAGAACCACGGAAGCCTTTAGCTAATTTGAGAATTTTATTGCGGCGTTTACGAGCTACATTACCGCGTTTTACCCGAGTCATATCTTATTACCTGTGATCTTTTACAAATATGGAAGCATTAAACGCACGTTAGGTTCGTCCCGTTCATGAACAATTGCCATTTTGGACATATTGCTCTTTTTGCTAGAGGATTTATGCTCTAACAAGTGGTTTTTGAACGGTTTACGGCGGACGATTTTACCGGTACCGGTGACGCGGAATCTCTTCGCCGCAGCCTTGCGAGTCTTTAATTTAGGCATGGGATGGCTTTAATTCAACACAATCTACTATTATATATGAGAAAAGGCAAATTGTATGCCCCCTTGGCAAGATCGGCAAGGATTCCCAAAATATCTTAATTCAAGACTTGACAAGGCGAAAATTTTAGTTTACACTAATGTTAGGAGTGGAAATCTGTCCGCGCATATATAGTAAACTTTTGGATTGTCTGAATCAGGATTTACAGGATTTTAGGACTTACAGGATGTTGGTTTGCGGTGGAGATTTTTGATTTTCAGTTTTTTATATGATTCTTGACATCAAGACTTGACAAGATGCGATAATTGGTTTACACTAATGTTAGGAGTGGAAATCTGTCCGCGCATATATAGAGTCAATTTTTAAACTAATAACTAAAGATCCCCGACTTCTTTTATCGGTGATTCTGTATCAAAATAAATTATCCTAGAAGTCGGGGATCTAAATCCTGTACATCCTTAAATGTGACTTGAATCATAAAATAAGCTTTTAGCTCACTTTATGCTTCACAAAGCAGATGTCCATTTTATGCTTCAAAAAAATGTGAAAGTAGA
>NZ_LJOQ01000082.1:16625-75082 GCF_001672255.1 Anabaena sp. AL09 | reverse complement strand
TGCCGTTTTTCATCCCCTGTCTAAAGCACGAAAGACGGAACTTCGTTCCTGTTTCTCAGGGGCTTTCAAACTTTCCGGGCTATCTTGTAATAATCATAAAATTAAGAAACAGGGAATTGATACTGAGTTTTTTCCCAGATTAAACAGTAAAATCAGGATAATAAACTATTCTGGGGAAAAATTGCAACCTTCCTGGGCTAGATGCTTCTAATATATTGGTAAAGTGTAACTTTTACGCCAAATGGAAACCAGTTAGAAGCATGAATTACGAAATAGCACGGAAACTACTCATAGACCAAACAACCAGCCCAGACAATCCAGATACTCTGCTAAGTCGTTTACAACAAGGTAAACCTCCAGTTCCGGGTCAAGTGACTTCCACCCTGTTAGCTTTAAAGGTGGTATTTGAAGCCTTGAAAACATCACCCAGCTTGGATAGAGAACTGGTTTTTGCTTTATATCAATTGGCTGTGAAAGCACAAAGACTTTTTGCAGCGGGACGAAAAGCAGGTGTGGACTGGCCGCCCCTGCTTAATGAGGATTTAGTCCGGATTTCCTTGGCGGCTGAAAGTATTTTTTCTGGCACATGGCAAACTTTGTAACTGCGAAATATAGCAGGAATTAAGATGATTATGGACTCGAATTGTTCGTGTCAACCTACCGTATTATTTAGCAGCATTTCTCCTGAGAACCAAGGTATCAGAGAACAAGGTAAAATCAATAACTTCAGTAAAGATTGTTTGAGCATTTTT
The DNA here is from genome assembly GCF_001672255.1 of Anabaena sp. AL09. Classification (NCBI taxonomy): domain Bacteria; kingdom Bacillati; phylum Cyanobacteriota; class Cyanophyceae; order Nostocales; family Nostocaceae; genus Anabaena; species Anabaena sp. AL09. The sequence goes on along the minus strand of NZ_LJOQ01000082.1, from coordinate 74,330 downwards.
TTAGTTATACATCGCTACTTTAATTACTTTCCGTGCCTTCATATCCATGAATACCTGTTCTAAATCCTGTAAAGGTCGGTGTTCACTAATAAGTAAGTCAAAAGGAATTGTACCACTAGCGATGAGCAATAAGGCTGCTTTCACATATTCTGGTGTATTGTGAAATACGCCTTTGAGAGTAAGTTCACTATAATGCAATTGTTCGGTATTGACAGAAATTGTGGTATCTCTTGGACAACCACCAAATAAATTGATAGTTGCACCAGGACGACCGCAAGCGATCGCCGTTTCCCAAACACTCGGTACACCAGTAGCCTCTATAACTACATCTGCACCCCAACCAGCGGTTAATTCCCTAACTGTGTTGGCAATAGCCGTAACTTGATGATAATTGAAAGTCTTTGCCGCGCCTAGCTTTTTACCAATTTCTAACCGTTGGTTATTCCCACCCCATAATATTACCTCAGTATATTTCGCTAATACTGCCACAAACATCAAGCCAATTGCGCCATCACCCAAAACCACTACTTTGTCATGGGGTTTGACACCAGAACGGCTGATACCATGTAATACACAAGCCAGCGGTTCAGTCATCGCCGCTAATACTAGGGGCAAATGCTTAGGAACTGGTAATAAATTATGCTCAACTATGGGAGCAGTAATTTTCAGATATTCCGCAAATGTCCCATTATTCCAAGTTAAATGGGGACATAAAGAATATTCTTGGCGTTGACAAAAGAAACATTTCATGCAGGGAGCAGAATTATTTGCTACCACGCGATCGCCTACCCGCCAATTCGTCACCCCAGCGCCGACAGCGACAATCCGTCCCGCACCTTCATGACCAAACAGTGTCGGCGGTGTCAACATTTTAGCATGGCCACCACGTCGCCATACCTTCAAATCTGTTCCACAAGTAGTGGCTGCTTCCACCTGAATCACCACCTCGCCGGCTTCGGGAGTCGGGTCAGGAACTTGTTCTAGGCGTAAATCCTCTTGTCCGTAGAGTAGTGCTGCTAACAAAATTTTTCACCCATAAAAAAGAAGTATGGCTTAAACCACGCTATCAAAATCTATTAAATACGCTTTTATACCATACTTAATGACATCGGCATATATTTTGTATTTAAAATTAGCAATTCCTGCTTTTACCTAAATTTATGCTGATGAGTTTTCTATTCCCCATGTTGAAAAATTCAAGAACTCAAAGCCGTTTGGGGTAAAACTTCTTGATTACGGGTTTCCAACTTAGATAGTGGATTAGATCCACTACTTGTATTTAAAACTGGTACTTCTTGTCTACAGGAAAGACAAAACCAATAAACCTCATGATGACGGACATGACGCAGAACCGAACCACCACAGCAGGGGCAGGTGTTAACTATGATACTCATAAAATGTCCTCCTTTAAAAAAAATTAAACCCTGGCAATGTTATGATTGATCTCGACATCACCATTAAACAATTCAAAATTCTAAATTTATGGTTTATTTAGTAACATTCATTTTTTATAGTTTTTTATTCCCCCCATTCGCAATTCTCAGATTTAGAGAAATTGGTGGTAAAAACCTATCAATAAATGCTAAATTAACCAGCTTTATTGGGTATTTATCCAAGCTGATTCTTTGATCAAAACAATGAAAACCTGTGAGAACATTATTAAACTATAAACTAGTATAGTCCTTATTCATCTATCTTAGGGATCATAAATATATAATTTTCATAAGATAATCACTTTACCATTATTTTGCAGTCGTTTTAATAATTAACTCATGAAAATTGCTACTTGGAATGTGAATTCTGTGCGGACACGTTTAGAACAGGTTATCAATTGGTTAACAGAAAATCCGGTTGATGTTTTGTGTTTACAAGAAACCAAAGTCATAGACAAGGACTTTCCTAATCTTGCGTTTGAAAATTTAGGCTATTATCCGTATATTTCCGGGCAAAAATCTTATAATGGTGTGGCTTTAATTAGTCGTCAACCTTTGACAGATGTAAATGTGGGTTTTGGTGCTATTTTGCCAGAAATAGCATCAGCATGGGATGAACAAAAACGGGTAATTTCTGGTATAATTGAAGGAGTAAGAATTGTTAATCTTTATGTTCCCAATGGTTCAGCTATCGGTAGCGACAAGTATGAATATAAGTTAGGCTGGTTAAAAATTCTCAAGGAATATTTACAGACTTTACTATTATCAAATCCTACTATTTCTATGTGTGGTGATTTTAATATTGCCTTAGAAGATATAGATATTAATGATAAGGTAAAGATAGATAATCACATTATGGCATCTGCATTAGAACGTCAAGCGTTACGAGATGTTCTCAGTTTAGGTTTTGGAGATGCTTTTCGTAAATTTAACAACGCAGGAGAAAATTATAGTTGGTGGGATTATCGGACTGCTGCTTTTAAGCGTAACTTAGGTTGGCGAATAGATCATCATTATCTTACACCAACTTTGTATGAACGCGCCCAAAGTTGCACTATTGATATTGAACCCCGGAAGTTAGTTCAACCTAGTGATCATACACCAGTAATTGTGGAATTTTAACAGATTTTAGATTTCAGATCCCCGACTTCTTTGAGAAGTCGGGGATCTAGTTTTTCTTGTTTTTCAATTATCTCCCTAACAATAAACCTCTAAAGAAATAAATCATATTTGTGAATATCTGCTCTATCCATAATATAGACTGATCTAACCATTCCAGAATTTGTTCTAATGGGTGTTTTTCATAACCTAATGATGTAGCAGAAATATCAATCCAGTCAGGCTTAAAATTAAATCCTTGGCTGGTTTGACTATCTATTTCTGGAAATTCCTCATTTTTGGGTTCGGTTGCTTGCTGACCTATTTTGCGGTGAATCTCAGGGAATTCTCTTTTTGCTTGAGGTTGCTGTACTGATTCCTCAAGTTTGGTATTCGTTTCACCAAATAAATCATTCCATGTCAACCAATTATCTCCTAAAGAATCACGAGAATCTAACTGATTATTTGATGATAAAACCTTTTTAAAATCAGATTGATTTTGGAGTTTTTCTGGAGAAGAATTTGAGTCAAGTTGATAATTATTTCTACCTCCAAAAAAGTAATTTATCGCGGCTGCTATTAAATCAGAAATTTGTAGTTGCGGAGATTTTAAATCATCGTGATTAACTGCTAATCCATTAACCTGATTTTGGAAATGATTGACAATTTCCTGGCTATGTTTTTGGACAGTAACTAAAGCCGTAGTTTCTAAATTAGCAATTAATTGATCGAGAAATCCAAAAAGTTTAATGGGATTTAATAGAGATTTTCGTGCTATGATAGAATCTTCCTCAGTTAGCTTATTCAGCAGATGATCAATTTTGGGCAATAATTCTTTTTGCTGGTAAGCAATTAATTGTAAAGAATACCGATATTCGCTAATTTCGCTATTAATTCTATCTGCTAATTTGACGTTTTGCTGCGGTGTGAAAACATCGAAAATCCGATTATCAGCACTGACTAAGACCAAGTTTCGGGTTTGTAATTCTATAGCAATTCCCTGTACTGTGGGTATATGCTGTTGGAGAGTATTTTCTGAAGTTGGAAAATTCGGCTTGGGAAAAATTTTCTCCCACAAAGATCCTAAAAATGTGAAAGGATTTGTTTTTGGGGAAGTTGGTAAATCAGCATCTCCAGGAGGAAGATTTTTGACAACATCTAATATAATTTGAATTGGTGCGTCACTAGAGGGGGGAGTTGCTGAATGTAATTGTTTTGCTGTTCCATTTTGTTGCCATAATTGGTAAAGTGGATAAAGTAGAGAACCTACACCCAACCCAGTAGCAACTTGCAAATTTTTGACGGTGTTTTCCCACTTTTGTGTCAACCGTCGAGAATGCTGGTAGACAAAGTTAAAGAGTTTGCTTTGATAGCGGTTTGAAGAATCGGAAGACATGGTAGGTAATTATGTGTAAGTTGTAGGGTGAGGTTATGAAACTCCCAGCAAGTTGTAAATTTTCGTCAGTGTCAATTATTTATATTATTTTATTGGAAATATGAATCTTCCTGTATCCTCATTAAATACCAAATCTATATCCACAGCAATTGAAAATTTGCGTTCTTGTTGTCAAGTTGATATCCAGTCCACCTGGAGATATCAGGAAACTGACGAGGTAGTTACTGATTTTATCCCATTTAGTTTAACTGATTGGCAACCTGTTGAGCTAAATGAAAAAGATCATATTTTCTGGAAAGGAGGAAAACAGGTATTATGGTTAGGACAAAAATTTTCTGTTCCTGAGAATTTACACAACTTTCCCTTAACGGGTTTGTCTTTGCGCGTGGCTTTGGTATGGTGGGCAGATCTAGCGGAAGTATATGTTAATGATAAGTTAGTATTGACGGGAGATTTGTTTGATTCTTCACCGCGAGTATTACTCAGTTCTAGTGTAACTCCTGGGGAAGAGTTTACCATAGCTTTGCGGTTGGTGAGTCCGGGACATTGTGATGGGGCGTTGATGCGATCGCTTGCAATTTATGAATCAACAGATTACAATCATCCTGATGCTGGTTTTATTGCTGATGAATTAGCAGTTACGGAAATTATTATCCAAAACTTCGCACCAGAAAAAATTCCAAATTTAGCTAGGGAAGTTGAGAAAGTTACAAATCTTAAAGACGCAGAAAATCAAGATTGGAAAACATATTTGGTGAATTTGCGAGAAACCTATGTGGGTTTAGCTGAATTTATCAACGCCCAAAAATATAAAATTAATTTATTAGGTCATGCCCATTTAGATTTAGCATGGTTATGGCCTGTAGCCGAAACTTGGAAAGCAGCACAAAATACTTTTGAGTCAGTTTTACAACTCCAAAAAGATTTTTCTGAATTGATTTTCTGTCATACCACACCGGCGTTGTATGCTTGGGTAGAAGAAAATCGTCCTGACTTGTTTAGAGAAATTCAAAACCAAGTTAAAGCCGGAAAATGGGAAGTTTTGGGAGGTTTTTGGGTAGAACCGGATTTAAATTTAATTGCTGGTGAGTCTATAGTTCGTCAGTTATTATATGGACAAAGGTATTTTTTGCAGAAGTTCGGAAAAATATCTGCTGTAGTTTGGGTTCCCGATACCTTTGGTTTTTGTGCGACATTACCCCAATTTTTAGCAAATGCGGGAATTGAACTCTTTGTGACGCAAAAACTCCGCTGGAATGATACAACTAAATTTGATTATGACTTATTTTGGTGGCGATCGCTCGATGGTAGTCAAACATTAAGTTTCATGTCCGCACCTATCGGCGAAACCATCGAACCTGTAAAAATGGCCAAGTACGCTTGTGAGTGGAAAACTCAAACAGGTTTACAAGATTCCCTTTGGCTTCCTGGTGTTGGTGATCATGGTGGTGGTCCAACTCGTGATATGCTGGAGACTGGAAGACGTTGGGAACATTCCCCAATTTTCCCCAAGTTAGAATTTACAACTTCGGAAAAATATCTTCAGCAAATAAAATCCGCAAGTCAAAACTTACCAGTTTGGGAAGACGAACTTTATTTAGAATTCCACCGCGGATGTTATACTACCCACGCAGACCAAAAACGTTGGAATCGCAAATCTGAACATCTATTATATAGTGCTGAGTTGTTCGCAACTTTAGCAAATATTCTTTGTGGTGCGGAATTTCCGCAAACAGAAATAGAAACCGCGTGGAAAAAAGTTTTATTTAACCAGTTTCACGATATTCTACCCGGTTCTTCCATTACCCAAGTTTACGCAGACGCAATACCCGAATGGGAAGCGGTGGAAAAAATGGGAACGAAAATATTAGAAGACTCATTAAAAGCGATCGCATCCAAAATAAATATACCACAACCTCCCAATTCTGAGAGTATCCCCGTCATAATTTTTAACTCTCTCAACTGGGAACGGTCGGAAGTTGTTACAGTTGACTTATCAAAAATCATCACCCCAAATTATCCAACCTGGAAAGTTGCTGATATTCAAGGAAAAGAAATTTTATCCCAAAACTGCGAAAATTCAACTTTATTATTTTTCGCAACTATCCCATCTATAGGTTACAGCATTTTCTGGATTTCTCCCTCTTCCCCCCAGCCGAAAATATTCCCCAAAAACTGGATATTAGAAAACGAATATCTGCAAATTCAAGTTAACCCCGAAACCGGAGATCTAACCAGCGTCTTTGATAAAATTAAACAAAGGGAAATTTTAACCGGTGCAGGAAATCAACTTCAAGCTTTTACCGACAGCGGCCAATATTGGGATGCTTGGAATATAGATCCCAATTATAACACAAAACCCCTCCCTCCAACCGAATTAAAATCAATTCAATGGCAAGAATATGGAGAAATTCACCAACGGTTGCGAGTAGTGCGTCAACTGGGAAAATCGGAATTTCGTCAAGATTACATTTTGGAACTTGGTTCACCAATTTTGAAAATAACTAATACTGTAAATTGGCAAGAAAATCAGGTATTAGTAAAAACAGCCTTTCCTCTCAATCTCCAAGCCGAATTTGCCACTTACGAAATCCCCTGCGGTGCTATTCGTCGTCCCACAAACCCCCAAACCCCCGCCCAAAAGGCAAAATGGGAAGTCCCCGCTTTACGTTGGGCAGATTTAACCACAGATACAGAAGTCGGAAAATACGGAGTTAGTCTTCTCAATGATTGTAAATATGGTTACGATGCCCAACCTAGCCAACTGCGTCTGACTTTGCTAAGAAGTTCCAATTGGCCAGACTCCCAAGCTGATAGAGGAATACACGAATTTACCTATAGTTTATACCCTCATTTGGGCAGTTGGGAAGAAGCAGAAACTGTAAAACGTGGTTATGAGTTAAACGTGCCTTTTCAAGTATTAGTAAATCCAGATAATTATCAATGTAATTCAGATGGTTGTCAAAGTCAAAGTTTTCTATATTTATCAGCAGATAATTTGATTTTAATGGCACTTAAACCCAGTGAAGATGATTCGGAGAAATTCATTCTTCGCTTTTATGAATGTCATGGAAAAACAGCGAATTTATCTTTGCAAAGTGAGGTTTTAAGTTTAGGAGAACCAGTTGATTTATTAGAGAATTGTCTTAAATTAGAGGAAAATATTCAACCTTGGAAAATTGTGACATTTCAAGCCACATTAATTAATTGTTCTCAGGATTTAGCTAATAGTTGATTATGGTAGATATCTTTGGCTGGCATATTGGCATTATTTAATTATAGTCTAATTATTAGGTATTTCTGATCAATCAGATGAGGGTTAAATTTAGGTTTATTTTAACATAAAAGGTAGGGGTTTAGCAATGCTAAACCCTTACAATATTCTCATTATTTCAAGCGGTAGCAAACTCTGTGAAAACTCTTTTACTGGGATGATGGAAACCCAAAACAATATCATTTTGCGGTATTCCTGCTGATAGTAAATCATCAACTATACATAAATCTGTTGCATCTTCTTCTACCCAAATCTTGCCGTTTTTAATGGTAAGATAAATGATGATATGCTGTATTTGCTTTTTATCATCCCAACCAAAACGAAACCAAATATATTGATCTCTGGTTTCATCAATAGCTAAACGTTCACTAACTTCAAATTCACATTTTTTTGAAGTTTGATTATTCGTCATTTCGTAATATTCAGTCAATATTTTTTTGATAATATTCCGGTATTGTTCTAGTTTATCCATTGCTGAATTTCCTCCTTTTCTGTATTAACAACTATTAACAGCAGGTGATTTTCCTGAATTACGGCTTGTACAGATTTCCGTTGAAAAAATTTCTCATAGACAATATCATCAATAGCTAAATAGAGTTTATATTCTGGTGCTGTAAGTTGAATGAGATTCCGATATACGATATATTGTCCCAAGGCGTTATGAAAATCATACATCAGCGATTTGCTGACAAAACTTTTAATTTCCACAACTATTTTCTGTCCTTGACGTTCTGCAACAATTGGTTTTTCTGCTGCTAGGTCTGCGTATAGTTCGGCATCCTCGTATTTGATAATATAAGGGTCGTATGTGATAGTCCAACCGTCTTTTATCAATGCGTTTTTGACTTCGTTATGGTAGATATCTTTGGCTGGCTAATGTCCTGATTTGGCTTTACCATCAGCTATTAGTTGATCATTAGATTTGGGTAATATGGACATGACAGCCATAACTACACCGATAATCAGGATGATTCCTGAAATTGTGCAAAGAAACCCTTGTAGGGACAATTCATGAATTGTCCCTACATTCTTTTTTACCAGATGTCTAATGCCAAAACCAGTATGATGAGTCACAACCGGATGATCTGTGATAAACGTCTCCTAATACCCAATAACCAATTGACTTAATATTATGAATCAAACCTATACAACAGATGTCCTAGTAGTCGGTGGAGGCACAGGTGGAACAGCGGCCGCTATCCAAGCAGCACGACGAGGTGTAAAAACAATCCTTGTGAGTGAATTTCCCTGGTTAGGAGGAATGCTAACCTCTGCCGGTGTATCTGCACCAGACGGAAACGAATTACAGTCCCTTCAAACTGGTTTATGGGGAGCTTTTTTACAGGAATTGCAACGCAGACAACCAGGAGGATTAGATCATAGTTGGGTCAGCTTTTTCAGTTATGATCCGCGGATAGGTGCAGAAATATTTGCCAACTGGGTGCGAGAATTACCGAATCTTCAGTGGATTTCCGGACAAGTGCCATTAGAAGTGTTGCGAACCCAAGACTGTATCACAGGTGTCCGCTTTGCAGATTTCACCGTCAACGCCAAAATTATCCTTGACGGCACAGAATTAGGAGACTTATTAGCATTAGGAGAAATCCCTCACCGTTGGGGTTGGGAATTACAGTCAGAATGGAGAGAACCCAGCGCCCCAGCCAACTTCAACGCCCTTACTCAAACTTATCCAGTCCAACCACCAACCTGGGTAGTAGTCATGGAAGACTTTGGCGAAAATACCGCCCCAGCAATTCTTCCAGCCCCTAACTATGATCCCTCCCAGTTTACAGGAGCTTGGGATAACTATAGTCCAGAAAAATTTTTGAACTATGGACGCTTACCAGGAGATCGATTTATGATTAACTGGCCTATTGCGGGCAACGATTACTGCCAAAATGCCAATCGGTTGCGAGATTCGGATGTAAAAAGGCGCGAATTTGTGCAAGAATGTTTTTGGCACAGTCAAAATTTTGCCCACTTCATCCAAACGGAGTTGGGTAGGCGTTACGGACTAGCAGAAAACCTTTTCCCCAGTGCTAACTCCGCTTTTGCCCTCCATCCCTATTATCGGGAAAGTCGCCGCTTAGTGGGCTTAACAACCGTTTGTGAACAGGATATTTTGCCTTTAGCCAACAGTAAAACCGCATCACTATCTCTTGATGCTATTGCTGTCGGTAACTATGCCAACGATCATCATTATCCCGGTGTTGATTTTTCACTGCAACCTAAATCTATCCGCTGGGGTGGAAGATGGACAGGAACACCCTTCACTATCCCCTATCGCGCCCTGGTTCCTGCTACTACAGATGGTTTGCTAGTTTGTGAAAAAAACATTTCCGTTTCCCACATCGCTAACGGCGCTACTAGACTTCAACCAGTAGTCATGGGAATTGGACAAGCAGCAGGTATGGCAGCTTATCTTTGTATTGTGCTAGAATGTCAACCCAGGGATTTACCAGTGAAGAGTTTGCAGGCTGCATTATTGACAGACGACGATGCACCTAGCCCAATTGTTCCCTTGTTTAACTTATTAACTAATCATCCCGATTGGTTGTACTGGCAAACTTATTATTTAGACCACCCAGAAGCTTATCCTGCCGATGGTAACTGTCCTTGTATTTTAGTCGATGAAGATAATAAATTAAATCTCGACTGCTTTACAGGCAAATTCCGACGACTGGGTGAGCAAAATTACCAATTTAATATTACAAATCACACCAATTTAACTACAACAAATTGGCAACTTGTAACGTTGAAATCTGATATAGACCAACAATTGCAAGCTTTGACCCCAGAAAAAATACTCAAGATTTGGGGGCGGCCAAATTTCTCTGGAAATTGGTTACTTGTTGAGCATCTTGAAGAAGTATAAAATGAACATTTATTCAGTAAATTACAAGACTTTTTCCCGAATTTTCCGGACAGACATATAAAAGTTAAGTATTAGTGAAGTAGAGAGTTCTAAAATAGACATCTACTATGCGTGCTGCCATTTCACTTTTAGTATCGAGTCTGGTATGTGGCTCCTTAGCTTTTAACTGCGAAGCAGTACAGACTCGTTTTTCCGCTCTGTCAATGGCTAAGTCCGATTACCAGCTTTCACCTTTGGTGTTAAACCAGAGTTTCAACCTGGCTGATAACTCCAAACCTAGCCCCAACCAACCCGAAAAGCCCAATCCTCACCGAGGTAGTGGTCGTAGAGGATTAGATGGATAAGTTGGCAATTTCAGTTCTGTTATTGAATCGTTGAAGCGTAAAACCTGCCAACCCAGAAATGATATTACCGGATTATTGGATCTTTTAAATCCTGCATACCACGTCCTGAATCGAAACGATATAGACAGTTACAGCACTACACTTGTTTGATTCTATCGTTTGTAAATTTCCCTTTCACTGACACCAGATATAGATAGTTACAAGCACTATATCTTTTATCAGTCCCACGGCTACTGCGTCGTCACGCAAGCTATCAGTATTGCAATTTCTCTGCTAAAAACATAGACAGTTACAGCACTTCATCTCTCGAAAATTGTTCAATATTTCATCAAAACATCCGGTAATTACTCAAACCTTGGCGTGTATTGGTGATTAAATCACTAATACATGTACCAACCTCGCCCTTCACAATCGCTTCTGATCACAGTCATGGTTTAATATTTGGGCGTTAACAGGTAAAAATAATCACCGGATTTCAGGAAAAAGCAAACTTTTGGTTAAATTTGTCAACTCATCACTTTAGATAAAGTTTCTCTCATTAACTTTAGTGTTTGTCCACTACCACAAGCAACATCTATGACTCGGAGTTGTCCTTGGGGAATATGGTTAAAAGCTATCAGTTGGGATTTGAGAAGAGACATTTCGCTAAAATGATTAATAAATCAAGTTTCTAAACTTTGTCTTCACGGGTTTCAAAAGCAAAATCCCAGTAATTATTGTTCAGGGTTTTCCACCTATTTTCTGAAAAAAAAGTTAAGTTTTGTGAAGCATTCTGTCGAGTTCACTAGCTCGTCCGAATTTTTACAGCCCAAAAAATGGAAAATGTAAATCATTCATCACAATTTTTACCTGTTAATAAGTGTGAATGGTTTATTTTATGGACATACAAACCACGACAGTCGCCCTCCTAGCCTTCTACGTCGCCTGGAATTTGGGTGCAAATGATGTTGCTAATGCGATGGGAACTTCTGTCGGTTCTGGGGCTATTACGCTCAAACAGGCAATCATTATTGCTGGGGTGTTAGAGTTTCTGGGTGCTGTCTTGTTTGGACAAGAGGTAACATCTACCCTTGGCACGAAAATCGCTAATCCAGCCTTATTTGTGACGACACCACAAACTTTAGTGATGGGAATGATAGCGGTACTGCTAACGGCTGGGATATGGCTACAAATTGCTACAGCTAGGGGTTTACCTGTGTCTTCGTCTCATGCCATTGTGGGAGCGATCGCTGGCTTTAGTTGGGTAGCTTTAGGAATAGAAGCAATAGATTGGTCATCCATTGGTTTAATTACCATTGGCTGGATTTTAACACCAATAATTAGTGGCGCCATCGCCGCTGGGTTTTATAGTCTGATTCAACATTGGATTTTTAACCAACCCCAGCCCCTATCCCAGTTACAGGAATGGATTCCCTGGTTAAGTACATTGCTATTGAGTGTATTTGGCATTATCGTTCTCCCCACAATCACTCAACCTCTGAGTCAGTTCTTACTCACAGAGGGAAAATTGAATATTCCTGCTCACGACATTACCCTATTTACAGGGGGAATCGCCGTATTGTCCCTGACTTTGATCAGTTGGCGACAATTGGCAAATAGTCAAATTGACAATAAAATTCAAGGTTTATTTGCCAAATTTCAAGTTTTGAGTGCTTGTTTCGTGGCCTTTGCTCATGGTTCTAATGATGTTGGTAATGCGATCGCCCCCCTAGCAGTAATTTCCTACATTAATCAACAAGGTAAAGTCCCCAGTGATCAACTCACCATTCCCCTCTGGATTCTAGTTCTCGGTGCGATGGGGATTGTCGCAGGTTTAGCAGTTTGGGGTAAAAAAGTTATCGCTACCATCGGCGAAAATATTATTTCCTTAGAACCTAGTAGCGGATTTTGTGCCGAACTGGCCACAGCCATCACCATCTTAATAGCTTCCCGCTTAGGTTTACCCGTTTCCACCTCCCACGCCCTTGTCGGTGGAGTTGTGGGTATTGGACTGGTACAGAACATTAAATCAATAAAATTTGCTACTATCCAAAATATCGCTGCGGCCTGGTTAATTACAGTCCCCATCAGTGCCGCCCTGAGTGCCACTATTTTTACCCTCATGGCAATTTTCTGGCAGTGAACTACCTACACTTCCCTTGCGGGTAAGTATAGGCTTCCTACCCAGTTAACAGCTTTTTGCTCTTCGAGAACAACAAGACTGATGTTAAGGCGATAGGCTGACCCCTCGTTCCAAAGGCAAAATCAAGGTTAATCAAAAAAAATGATCATGTATCTAGCTTGGTTATCGCTATTCTCTCGCCTTGCTGAGATATTCAATTCATAACACAAATTTTGTGAATTGTCTCCATGTTTTCCTTCCTTGCTGTCGCGTTGGTCGAAAAACCGTCGTCAATTCACGCGCCATTCATGCCCCGCTGCCCTATCGGGTCAGACGTGGGGCTTCTGTCGGTTAAGCTAAATCAAGATACCTACCAATCATAAGTTTCCGAATTTTACAATGATTTAGAGAACAGAGGTACAATTGATAGTCTCCCATCATGATGGCAACTATCAATCAATAGGTATTCCGTACTGATTTGATGCTTGTAGTTAGGTATTCATTTGTAAGGCTTTTATAACTATCATTCCTGAAAAAAATGATAGATAATAATCTTGTAATAAGTTAATTAAATTTATAAGTTCAGTGAAATTGTTCAGTTTCCTGTCTTTTCTCAAGGAAACTTAATACAGATGTTGGTCTGGTATCCGGGGCAGCAACTTAATCATCAAGGTGTTAGAGGCTAGAAACTGATGGGGCGATTTGAGAAGCGACCAGAAAACCCACGCATTAGAGGTGAGCTATCCAGAGCCGCAGAAAATGCCCTATGGGATGTAGTTGAGGATTTAGAAAATCTTCAACAAAATCTATTGAGGTCGTTACAGGAAGACGTAAAACGCTTAGAAATTGAAAAAACCAGACTATCTACCGATATTCAAAAGTTAATTGAGGAAAAAGAACAGTTACAACAATCACGGCAAATTACGGAACAGCAAGTATTAATCCGTCAATTAGCAGAAGTTTTAGCCAAACACATATCTTCCCAATTACAATCCTCACTAAAAACTTTAGCTACTCAAGCCGTAGAATATAATCCCTCTGATCTAGTCACGTTGCAAAATGCTCAAATAAATAATAATACAGTTAATGAAATCGGACAGAATGTCACTAATATGCTAGACAGTCTGGATGATAACGTCACTATTGCCTTTAATTCCCTATTACAAGAACTCAAAAACTATCAAGGTGATCTTTCCCAACAGTTGTCACGGATGTATAGCCAACAACAGCAAGGGGAAGCAATATTAGCAGAATTTGTAAATCGTCTCCGCAGTGAAGTAGAAAAAAATCGAGATGCAAACTCTCTCAAGGTAATAACAGGGGGCCCACCCACAGTTTTACAACTAGCTGATAGTCTGCGTGGTGAAGCCATAACTCATCAAAATGGAAATGGGGAAAAATCCTCACAAAAAATCATTGTCGAACCAGTTACTTTAATTCCTCACCAATCCCCACAGGGTGATTCTACATCAGCAGCCAATGCGGTTATATTATCTTCACCAACAGAGAAAAGCCCTAAACCCAGTTCTTTCGTAAATCCAGATTTACCAGCAATACCAGAAAATAAAAGCCCTGAACCCAGTTCTTTCGTAAATCCAGATTTACCAGCAATACCAGAAAATAAAACCCCTGAACCCAGTTCTTTCGTAAATCCAGATACATCACTGGAAGACAAAAACTCTGAACTTAGTGCTGTTTTGACTTCTAAAGTATTAACAGCACCATCATTAGGAGAGACAAAACCTGAACCAGTTTCTGTTTTAACTCCTAATTTATCAACAGGACGACCGCCAACACCAAAATTAAGGCGCGAAACAACATCTAAACAAAAAACAACGCCTAAACAACCAGCAACTCCTCAGCAACCAGCAACTCCTAGACAACCAGAAACTCCTAGACAACAAAGATCCCGCACCTCTCCCAACTGGTCACAGTTGCAAATAGGTTTCCTCTTGATCTGTTTGTCTACAGTGGTTTCGTCTCTTTATAATGTAGCAATTAAAGCAATTTTCTTTACAGCTTCTAACCCCTTGGGCGGATTGCCAACCCAACAGTTAATCTTTCCCACATTGGGGAATATTTTCTTAATTTTGATGCTACGTTTATTAGTGGTTGTACCATTAATGTTACTTTTATCGCCGATATTACATCCTCCTATTTGGCAAGAGCTAGAAAATTTATTTGCTTCATTACGGGCAAATGCAACCCCTGCTCAGAACAAAACTAAACAGTCCTTATTTTTGTCAGTAATTAGCGGTTGTTTATTATTTTTATCCCAGGTATTTATTTACATTGCTATCGGTGAAGTCACAACAGGAATGGCGATCGCCCTCTTCTTTATCTATCCAGTTATGAGTGTGTTCCTATCCTGGGTTCTATTTCAGGAACGTCCCAATTTAATGGTGACAGGGGCAATGGCAGCAATTTTTTGTGGGGAATTATTAGTTTTAGGCAGTCAGTCTGTAGGGGTGAATAATACCTCGCTAGGAAGCACCACGGCCATTCTGTCCGGGATAGCATTTGCAATTTATGTTATTCTGACGAGAATATGCGCTACTAAACTCAAACTACATCCAGTATCTTTGACTTCAATTAACTTCACTACCATGTTGTTATTAAGTTTTATTTGCTTAATCATCCCTTTACCCAGTAATTTAGGTTTAGCAATTAGCTCATCGAATATCTTGGAATTGGTGTTAAGTGCTTTTATATTAGGTGTCTTGACTTTGTGCGGTTACTTATTCAATAATTTTGGCATTCGTAACCTAGGCACTCCTGTATCCTCTTTAATTGGAGCTACAGTCCCAATTTTAACCGTAATTTTTGCTGGGGTAATGTTGCAAGAATCCCTAAATATTGCCCAAGTTATCGGAGTTATCTTGGTTACGGTAGGTGCAGCAAGTATTAGCTTGAAAAAAACACCTAATCAGCTACAACCTAGTAAATGAGTGGGGGAGGTAGGGGAGTGGGGGAGGTAGGGGAGTGGGGGAGGTAGGGGAGTGGGGGAGGTAAGGGAGTGGGGGAGGTAGGGGAGTGGGGGAGGTAAGGGAGTGGGGGAGGTAAGGGGAGTCGTGACTTTCAGTTGTCTGGATTTTTATCAGTAAAATTTTTTTAACCAGCCATAAGTGGTATTAAAACTTCTCCGCAATAAATTTCCAGAAAAATTCTTAGAAAAATATCTAGATATTTCAGAAATAGGCAGTTATAATGGTTTGGTAGATACAAAATGCAAATCATCTGCCGTTCCTCATTCTTACTCTATACCCCTGTATCCCAACACCCTGAGTATCTAAAGTCTTCGAGTCATACCAGGGGAGGGGGTTAGTTAGTCTGACGAGAGAAACTGCCAATTTACACCCCCAACATTTATCACCTAAAAATTCCCGAGTCAAACAGTAATTTTAGGTTTAGATTAAAAATATTTGTATCCAACTGGGTGTATAATTCGTAGTTTGATTTCAATATCACACTTGTAAACAAGCCATTTATCCGTCTGTAGATATGACCAACGACATCGATCTGATCAAGCGTCTTGGACCTAGTGCGATGGATCAGATCATGCTTTATCTTGCCTTCAGCGCCATGCGGACAAGTGGCCACAGGCATGGAGCATTTCTAGATGCAGCCGCAACAGCAGCCAAGTGTGCAATTTACATGACCTATCTAGAGCAGGGGCAAAACCTGAGAATGACTGGGCATTTGCACCACCTTGAGCCGAAACGAGTGAAAATCATTGTTGAAGAAGTAAGACTGGCTTTAACTGAAGGCAAACTTCTCAAAATGCTGGGTTCCCAAGAACCGCGCTATCTGATTCAACTTCCCTATGTCTGGATGGAAAAATATCCTTGGATACCAGGAAGATCCCGCGTCCCCGGTACGAATTTGACCAGTGAAGAGAAAAAACAAATTGAGCAAAAGCTGCCAGACAATCTTCCTGATGCCAAGTTAGTTACCTCATTTGAATTTATGGAGTTAATTGACTTTCTCCATAAGCGATCGCAGGAAGAATTACCTGCTAATCATCAGATGCCATTGAGTGAAGCATTAGCGGAACACATCAAGCGTCGGCTATTGTATTCAGGAACGGTAACACGCATTGATTGTCCCTGGGGAATGCCCTTTTATGCTCTCACTCGTCCGTTCTATGCTCCAGCCGATGATCAAGAACGCACGTACACAATGGTAGAGGATACGGCTCGGTATTTCCGGATGATGAAATACTGGGCAGAGCGTAAACCAAACACGATGCGGGCTGTGGAAGAACTGGATATTCCGCCGGATTGGATTGAGCCAGCAATGGAGGAACTAGACGAAATCATTCGTTCTTGGGGAGATAAATATCACCAAGAAGGCGGAATACCGATGATCTTACAAATGGTTGTTGGTAATAAAGATGAATAGAAAACAAAATTTTTATGTTGGGTAGGGTGGCATACTTACCAGCCCTACCGTTATGAATCTATTTACTCATGGGAGTTGAGGGGCTAAAGCGAAAGTCTATTGCTGGGAGTTAGAACCCAATGGCTTTGTAGACACCGCGCCGAAACCGCTAGATCCTTCACTGGCATCAATACAAGTATTTAATGCTTGAGTAGGACTTAAATCAATTTCTCGACGTAAACCAACTACACAATTAGCAAAGGTTACTGGTAACAAACTGCGACCACAGGATGTTAAAGTAGCTGAATTTTCTGAACCCTGATAACTTTTACTAATGCTAACTACACAGGTTGCTAGATCCTGTGGAATACGAGCCTGACGACAGGAAGAAAGGGCATCCACAGGTGTGATTTGTGTAAGCTTATGAATTTTTGCTACACATGAGGATAACTCTCGTGGTTGGAGTGCAGCGGCACAACTTTGAGATGCCGGTTTAGCTGTGATACCGACGCTCAACAGTTGAGCAGCACAAACCCGATAGTCATTTTCGTAGGAATCGGTAACAGCCATAGTAGGTAAACTACTGGCTAGTAATCCACCTATAGTTATCAATGATGCTGTAAATCCTCTGAAGAAATAATTGGTTTGTTTGTTCCCAAAGTTACTCATTTTTTTTCGCTTTTTAAGATAACCGTTTTCGATTCCACCAAGGTTATGCTACCGTAGAACTTAGTCCCAATCTTCTACTATCCAGGAATGTCGGTGCTTTTCCCCAGAAATCCACCGAAAATTGGTGAATTCAACGGATTGATTTCTCTGAATATTAGCGGTAAATAAAAGGCAATTTAGCTATAAAATGTCTATGCTTTTGGGAACTATGCCATAATGGTAGGTCTGAATAAAATTTTAGAAGGATTAAATTAAGGAAACTCATGTCCCGATATAGAGGACCCCGCCTCAGAATTGTCCGTCGTTTAGGCGAATTACCAGGCTTAACTCGGAAGAGTGCTAGACGTGCTTATCCCCCCGGACAACATGGTCAAAACCGTAAGAAGCGCTCTGAGTATGCTATCCGTTTAGAGGAAAAGCAAAAGCTCCGCATGAACTACGGTTTAACTGAAAAACAAATGCTCCGTTATGTTCGTAAAGCCAGACGAGTTGCTGGTTCTACTGGACAGGTGTTGCTGCAATTGTTAGAAATGCGCCTGGATAATACGGTTTTCCGCATGGGTATGGCTCCCACAATTCCAGCCGCCCGTCAATTGGTAAATCACGGTCATGTAACTGTTAATGGCAAACCAGTAGATATTGCCAGCTATCAGTGCCGTCCTGGTGAAGAAGTCGCTGTGAGAAACAGAGAAGCTTCTAAGAAGTTGGTGGAAGCTAACTTGCAATATCCCGGTTTAGCTAACCTTCCTAGTCATCTAGAGTTTGATAAAACTAAGTTGTCTGGTAAGGTCAATAGTGTGATTGAACGGGAATGGGTAGCTCTACAAGTTAATGAACTACTTGTGGTGGAATACTACTCACGTCAAGCGTAGTAGTCAGTAGTCAGTAGTCAGTGGTCAGTAGTTAGTGGTTATTAAACAACGAACAACTGACTAATGACTAACCGCCAATCTGCGACATGGTACGGGTGTAAGTGCCGACAGTACCAGGGTCGCGTTGCTTAAAGTTTATTTCTGATTTGATATTTAATATTTGTCTGACTTGTTCTTGTAAGTCTGTGGTGCTAATACCAGCACGCAAGGCGGTTTTTAAATCAATTTGACCTGTTTCGTTTAATAAGCAGGGACGTAGCCAACCATCGGCGCTCAGACGCATCCGGTTACAGCGATCGCAGAAACATTCTGACATTTGACTAATAAATCCTATTGTTCCTTTAGCACCAGGAATTTGAAAGACATCAGCCGGTCCATTACCGCGAATTTGGGATTCTGTTAAGCCCCAACGCTCACGAATGGATTGACGTAAATCCGCTGAAGATATCCAACCGCGATCGCTAAATAAGTCTCCGTTGCCAATGGGCATAAATTCAATAAATCGGACGTGCCATTGTTTATCAATAGTCAAAGCAGCCAAATCTAAGATTTCATGGTCATTAACGCCAGGAATTACGACTACATTTAATTTTAATGGGCTGAATCCTACCTCATAAGCAGACTGGATACCTTGCCATACTTGCTGCCAGCGTCCACGTCCATTATTACCAATTATTTCTTCAAATATATGTGGATCTAAAGAATCTAAACTAATATTAATTCTTTTTAAACCTGCATTATAGAGATTTTGGGCAATGGGAGCGAGTAAAAACCCGTTTGTAGTCATTGATAAATCTTCGGTTTGGGGAAGATGAGCAATTTTGGCGACTAAATCAACTATATGGGGACGGAGTAAAGGTTCACCACCGGTTAAGCGAAAGCGGGTAAAACCAACGGGAATAAATACTTCTTGAATGAGGGTAAGCAGTTCTTCATCAGTTAATAATTGCTGTTTGACAATATAGTCCAGTTCTGCGCCTTCTGGCATACAGTATTGACAACGAAAGTTGCAGCGATCAATTAAACTGATACGGAGGTAATCCACCTGGTTTATAGTTTCGCTGGTTGTCATATTTAAGGGTTATCTCTAACTATGTTTTTTTGGTAACTATGCCGATAACTTCTAGTGAAATTATCGTTTAATTTGCTTAGGAAAGTCAGGAACTAACAAAGATTGTGATAGTTCACCTTGTTCATTATAGAATTTTATTTGACCTTGTTCATTACATAACCATACTTCAATGGCTTGAGATTCTAAATATAATTTTTTCTTAAATTCCATTTCCTCAAAGGTATTACCAGTGGATTTAACTTCTATACAAATTTCTGGGGCTATAGAAGCTGATATTTCATCTTGAATTTGATCAAATCTTGCCTCTGAACACCAAACAACATCAGCAACTTTAACTCCATCTGATGTGTTGATTGCACATTCTGGCATGACTTCACCAGTTTTCAATAAAGATTCTAATAGACGTTGGATTCTTCCTTGATAAAAAGAGTGTTTAATCTTTACTGGACTCATGACGATTTGCCCCCATTTATTCAATTCAATCTTGAAGGGTAAATCTTGTAATTGTTTATGTTCACAAACTTCTTCCCATTTCATAGTCAATTACTTAGAGTGATTAGAATCATCTTAACTGATTTTTAGTTCCAGAATATGGAGAAATGTTATAGATACTAAAGTAATATTATTTTGTTCCTGTTGAGTTTTTAGCATAAGTTCTAAATCATCTCTAAGGGTTAGTTTTCCTAACTGAATTTTGATTTGCATTTCCCATAGGCTAACGATGCTTAGAAGTAACTCATGATGGCTCTACCGCTCCCTTTATGATATTTTCGGTAAAATATCCCTGAAACCCCTACACATCGCTTATTAATTTAGATTAAACCCATGTACACCAATGGTTTTGGATATATTAAAAGGATGTTTGATCATAAGGGGAACGGTAGAACCCTCATGATTAGGATTTTGAAGTAATGTCAGTGTGTCTCTAGGTATACGATCTGGTTCGCTATGCCACCACATAAAAGTGTGGGTATCGAATAGTAATTTCATGTTTCACCCAGCCAAAACTCATCAGGTAGTGGATCATCAAAATCATCATTGAATACACAAGAACCTAAACCGAGTCCTGGCTGTCGTAATCTTTTATTTGGCATAGACTGAGGTTCTTTATTAATCTTTACTTCTACCAATGTGCCAGTTACGTAAGTCCTGTAAATATTTGGTTTGCAATTTTCTGGTTTGTGTGCGTCTGGGG
The DNA here is from genome assembly GCF_001672255.1 of Anabaena sp. AL09. Classification (NCBI taxonomy): domain Bacteria; kingdom Bacillati; phylum Cyanobacteriota; class Cyanophyceae; order Nostocales; family Nostocaceae; genus Anabaena; species Anabaena sp. AL09. Next base: position 53,621 of record NZ_LJOQ01000082.1, on the reverse strand, counting down.
TATGTTTTCCTGAAAATGGTTGATTTACATAATTTTACAGTTTGATAAATACACCGAGATGGTATATTTATCATTGATGTATCTTGACGTAATTATTACCAATCTTAATTTAGGAGGATAGATATGAGTGATAAATTTATTCCGTTAGATTGTGATGATGATGTATTGTTATTTGATGGTAATGCCTCTACAGTTAGAAATTTTATTTGTTTAATTGAAAATAATTTTAAGGAAAAATTATTTCTTAGATTTAATTCTTCTACACAAAATATTGGAGATATATTAAAATGTATTTCCCTTGCTGCACCAGGAGGTACTGGAAGTTTAGGATATTTTGGATTGGGTGAAATTAAATGGGAATCTAATAGAGAAGGAGTCAGTTGTAAACTTTTGCGAATTGGTTCTCAAGGATGGCAATCAGGTAAAATAAGAATTAATATAAAGATAAGCATTACATCAGAAAAGATAACAAGCAGCAATAGTAATACAACATCATTTCGAGATAAAACTATAATTAAAGTCTGTTTAGAATTTTGTCCTGAAGAACCTGAAAAACCAGAATCACCGTTAGATGATCTGAGAAAAAGCTTAAACAATACGTAAATAAATCCATCAATATGGAAACGTCTAGCATTTTATAATTACAAAAATTCAATATTCTTGTACATATATTCAGGTTCTAAACATTCCCAAACTAAAACTAAATCACTAATAATTTTTCCAATTGACTGACGCTTTTAGCGAGCATAAATAACACCGCAATGTTCAATTCCTGTAGAAGCTAAACTCAGAAAATCATCATCAAAGGTAAAAATCACTCGTTTTTGAGATAAACAAAAAGCTAATTGTTGTTCATCAGATGCACCAATTAGCCCTTGTTCTGGCGAAGTAGTTGTATCAATTCCTCGTATTCTCAATCCAGTTGCTATGCCATTACCAACATTTTCATCAAGGTGAAATTTAATCTTGTTTGACACTTTCACCCTTTAAGATTTTCTCAATTAAAGATGGTTTATTTCCTTGTAATTGTTTAGCAAAATTTTCGCCTTCTTCAATTTGCTGTCTAATTTCTTCTCGATGATCATGATAATAGGTTAAAGCCGCATAAACATCTGCTAAAGTAATACTAGGATGTTGATAAATAATTTCATCAGGCGACATTCCCATCCTTTCATGCCAAATTACAATATCTTGAACCTTGATGCGATGTCCTGCAATGCGGGGTTTTCCTCCACATACTCCGGGAGTGATAACTATGTGTTCTTTACTAACAGAAATTGTACTCATAAAATTTGAGAATATACAAACTTATTTTCTATCTATCCAATAGTTCGGCTGACGTTGAAGGTGCATTACAGCTAGGATTTGAATTTTTTCACCATGAACTCTGTACACGATGCCATAAGGAAATCCATCAATATGGCAACGTCTAGCATTTTGGATCATTGGTGTCCAAGCATCGGGGAAATTAACTATGCGGTTAAGTGTACGTTCAACCGCATCAAGAAAGGTGTTGCCAAATTTAGAACTAATGGTGTCGTAATATAAAGTCGCTTCTTCAAGTTCTATTTGTGCATAAGGATCGAATTCGAGAAACATCAGCGATTCCTTAATCTTTGCAATACTTCATCGGCTGGAATTAACGCGACTTGACCTTCATCTATTGCCTGTATGCGATTTGCAATTTCTGTTTCCCAAGCAGTCTGGACTTCAGGATTAATTTCATCCAGACTTTTGAGAAGATGTTCAGCAAGCATCGCTCTGTATAGAGGAGGTAAAGTTAATACTGCTCCAAAAATTTCATCGTAAGTAACGTTAGCCATACAGAAAACTCCTTACAGAGTATAGTAATGGCATCTTAGCATAAATGCGCTTAACCTACTCTACGGACTAGGGGTGATAATTAAGCGTGTGTCAATATATCCCCATCAGAGACTTACGTAAATGGTAAGTCTCATAAAGGAGAATATGAAACAAAATCAAGCTTCAAAAATATGCTTTAAACAGCTAAACTCAACTGCTGAGGTAGTTGTTGCAAGATTAAGTTGATGACTTCTGGACTCCATTTGAGAACTGGACTACTGAAGTCTGCATAATGCTGACCTTTAATAGTGGGTTGCCAGTGGCCATAAGGCTTTTGCTGGTACTTCATAACTTCCAGCATTTTATTAACACGCCGATGAGTCCATTTTTCTCCAGTTATTGGACTAAGATGATTGTGGGCTATCTCTGTAGCAGTCAAATATTGTCGCCATTCTACCTTGACTGTAGTGATCCCTCGATATTGCGAAACTTCAACATTGCCAGTTGCAAAATGAAGTGGTTGCAAATATTCGGTATTTTGTGTCATCATGAGATAGACTCCTCCGTTTTAAACAAAAAAGAAATGTGAGTGACTGATATAGACCATCAGTTAGATTTTGATAGAGCAGGTGTCAGCAAAACTGTGGTGAGTTTATGCTGACATTAACTTTATCTATGGATGTAAAATTTTAATTTTTTCCCATGATCTAATTGTAACGGATGATCATGAGTTTGTCAACAATATTATCCCTATCATATAATATCTTGTCCTAATCGAGATGTCAATACCCAAAATTAAATTAGATTGTAGAATGCAAATAGATGGATTAGAAAAATTCTTGATTCTTTTCTTTGTAAGGGTAGGAAACTGTAATGTGAGATCCCCGACTTCTGTAATAAATTGATAATTTATTGACAAGTTTAAAAAAGAAGTCGGGAATCTAATGTTAACCGTTTTGGTTGTGAAATTTGCGATCGCCACTCCCTAACCTTCACTCTGACACCTGATTGCTTGATCAGGTAATCTAAAACTCTGTCAATTCGTTAAAAATAAATCCCCGACTTCCCAAAGAAATCGAGGATCTAGCTTTCAATTAATCACAAGTATTAAATTAAACAGCAGCTAATTCTGGACTCGGACGCTTACTGTTACGGATATTGGTAATCGCCTCAGCATAATCAGGAGCATTGAAAACAGCCGAACCCGCTACAATAGCATTAGCACCAGCTTCCAAAACTTGCCAAGTATTATTAGCTTTTAGTCCCCCGTCAACTTCAATCCAAGGATCTAAACCGCGTTCATCGCACATTTGACGCAATTTGCGGATTTTAGGAACTACGCTAGGAATAAAGCTTTGACCACCGAAACCGGGGTTAACGCTCATAATTAGCACCAAATCGCACAATTCTAAGACATATTCAATTAACTCCAAAGGTGTACCCGGATTGAGTACAACCCCAGCTTTCTTACCGAGTTCTCTGATTTGTCCGAGGGTGCGGTGGAGGTGAGGAGATGCGTTATGTTCTGCGTGGACAGAAATAATATCAGCACCAGCTTTAGCAAAACCTTCTACATACTTTTCTGGTTCCACAATCATCAAGTGGACATCCAGCGGTTTGGTGGTAACTGGACGAATCGCCTCCACAATCAGAGGACCTATTGTAATATTAGGAACAAAACGTCCATCCATTACATCAACGTGAATCCAATCTGCTCCCGCTTTGTCTACGGCGCGAATATCGTCACCCAGACGACTAAAATCTGCTGATAGGATAGAAGGAGCGATAACTATAGGTTTTTGAGATGAATTTTGGGTCATGGCTAGTGGGTTTTAAGCGTCTTCGTCTGTAGGCATTGTAACAAAATATGGAGAAATTATTAAAAATTAATTCAAAACTCAAATTTTTCAGAAAACTTCCCCCTCTTCCCTCAAAATATGCACAAAAATTGGATACTTTTTTGGAGTTTAGGTTTTTCTGGCTTGACTTTACCAGTCCTTGCAGGTGTCAAGGTTGCCAATTTTTTAGGTGCTAATGGCATTGATGCGCTGAAACTACATCAAGCTCCTTACAATTTGACTGGGCGGAAAATTGCTATTGGTCAAGTGGAAATTGGTCGTCCGGGGATGTTTGGCTGGGATAAAGCCGTATCTAAAAGTCGGGCTGTATCTCCATTTGCAGTGTTTTCACGCAATGTTCCCGCCAAGTCGAATGTTGGTGTTGATCCTCATGCCTATAATGTTTCTGGTGTCATGGTGAGTCAAGATAAGGCTTTTCCTGGTGTAGCACCAAATGCTCGATTATATTCTTCTGCTGTCGGATCTACAAAAAAAATCGGTCAACCAGAGGAGTGTTTATCAGCACAACACATTGCATTACAAAATGGTGGTGATGTGCGGGCGATTAATTTTAGTTTTGGTGAACCTCTGGAACGTGATCCCCGACCAGAAGCTATGTTAGATGGTAATGCTTTACTAACATTATGTATTGACTGGTCTAGCCGGGTTCATGATGTTGTATATGCCATTGCTGGCAATCAAGGCAAAGGCGGGATTCCCATTCCTACAGATAATTTTAACGCAATTAATGTGGCTTTTTCCTCAGAACGCGAGGGAATTTTTAATAAAGTTCACGTTTCTAATTTGGCTAGTATTAATCAAGGTATAGAAAATCGTTTAGCTGGGAAAGAATTTAATATTGGGGGGAGAAGTACAATTAATATAGTTGCTCCTGGGACTAATATTCCTGTAATTAATCCTGATGGTAAGTTAAATAAATCTACAGGTACGAGTTTTGCCGCCCCACAAGTTACGGCTACGGTGGCATTATTACAGGAATTTGTGGATAGACAATTACGAACTAAACAACGAAATTGGACTATTGATGCTCGTCGTCATCAAGTCATGAAAGCAATATTACTCAATTCGGCGGACAAAATAAAGGACAGTGGTGATGGTTTACGGTTGGGAATGACGAGGACTTTAATTGATAAACAAAATCAAGATTGGTTAGCAACGGACGCTTATAAAAATCCTAAAATTCCCCTAGATGCTCAAATGGGAGCAGGTCATTTAAATGCCTTTCGAGCCTATCAACAATTGAATGGTGGTGAATGGAAACCTAATGCAACTGTTGCGCCTATTGGTTGGGATTATGGTATTGTTAATGCTAATTCTTCTAGGGAATATGCTTTGCAAAAAGGTTTGAAACAAAATAGTTTTGTGGCTATTACTTTAATTTGGGATCGTTTGGTGGAGTTAAATGATAAAAATAATAATCAGGAATATGATATAGGGGAAACATTTATAGATAAAGGATTAAATAATCTTGATGTTTATTTAGTTAAGGAAAATGGGAAAAATAATGAAGTTGTGGTTTGTGATTCTGTGAGTGAGGTTGATAGTGTGGAACATATTTTTTGTCCAGTTCCTACTAGTGGGAATTATAAAATTCGGGTGCAATTTAAGAAGCAGGTAAATGAATCTACTCAACCTTATGCTTTGGCCTGGTGGACTGTAGGTGAAAAGTGATATAAGTAGTCGGGCAAAATTAATTGAACATTTTAAAAATTCCTAAACCAATTAATTTTGTAGGGGGACAACCCCCTGTGGTTGCCCCAAATACCGGGGTAGGCACGGGGGCGCTACCCCTACATTAAATCCAAATCTTTTATGCTTTAAATATGCTGTAAAAACTCAACTTCTGGTAATAAAGGATCATTAACAATGCCTACACCAGCAAAACTCCAACGTTTGATTAAACTACCTATTTGGGAACTAGCAAGAGATTCTACAGTCAACTGGCTGGCTAAATCAGCAGCATGAGTATTGAGATAACTCAAAGCCTCGAAATCTTCTTTAAATAATAATAAATATCCTGATTTAGCATCATCAACACGGGCTGTGAGATATTTACCATCTGTTCTTGAACGAATAATATAATAAACCATTTGACAACTAACAACTGACAACTAACAACTGACAACTAACAACTGACAACTAACAACTGACAACTAACTAATTCAAATCTTCTAGCTTAATTCGAGGATCTGCTGCTTTTAAAATTAAGTCAGCAATTAAATTACCAATAATCAATAATACTGCACTCATTACTAAACTCGCCATTACCAAATATTGGTCTTTAGCTAAAACAGCTTGTAAAGTTAACTTTCCTAAACCCGGCCAGTTAAAGAAATTCTCCGTAATAAATGCACCACCTAACAAACCTGCTAATTCAAAACCCAATAAAGTAATTAACGGATTAATAGCATTTCGCAAAGCATGAACATAAATCACCCGATTTTCTGGAAGTCCTTTAGCGCGAGCAGTTTGAATATAATCTTGGCGTAAAACATCCAATAATTGACCACGCATAATTCGTTGCAAACCCGCAAAACTGGTAATACTTAAAGCAATTAGTGGTAAAACTGAATGCCAAGCGATATCGAGAATTTTACCTAACCATGTCAGGTCTGCATGATTAATACTGGTCATATTACCCACCGGAAAAAGTGGAGTAGTCAGTTGAGCAAAGAATAGTAGAAATAAGACAGTAATAAAACTGGGAATACCTTGACCAGCATAACTGACTATCTGTAAAACTTGGTCAGTTCGGCGATTTTGTTTCACAGCAGCGAGAATACCTAAAGGAATGGCGATCGCCCATGTGATAATTAAAGAAGCGATCGCTAATAACAACGTGGCTGGAACTCTTTCCCATAGCAGCGATGATACAGAACGTTGATAAACAAAACTTGTACCAAAATCACCCCTTGTCAAAATTTGCTTTAACCAAAATCCAAACTGTTGTGGCCAAGATTTATCTAAACCAAATTGTCGTCTAATTTCTTCAATCCGTTCTGGTGAAATTTTCGGATTTTGCCGCAGGGTATCTACATAATCTCCCGGAGACAACTTCATAATAAAAAATGACAAAGCAGACGCTAAAAAAATCGTCAATAGCGCCTGTAAAAGCCGTTTTATCACATAAATAAAAGTTTCATCCGTAACTCGCCTAATTAGCAAGTCTCGACTTATATCCAAGGAAATTTTTGTATTTGTCATTAGTCATTAGTCATTAGTCAGTTGTCAATTATGTTTTCTAATATTGAACCAGTGAGATAATAGGGACATCAGGTAAATGTTTCCGTCCTTGCAAATCCATTAGTTCGATGATAAACCCAAACCCTATCAGTTCACAGTCAATCTTTTGTACCAACTTAGCTGTTGCACTGGCAGTACCACCAGTAGCAATCAAATCATCCACAATTAAAACTTTGCTACCTGGCACTAAAGCATCTTGATGTACTTCTAATGTATCTGTACCATACTCTAGTTGATATTCAATTGAGTGAACTGCTGCCGGTAATTTCCCTTTTTTCCGAACAGGAATAAAACCAGCACCTAATTTATAAGCAACAGGCGCACCAAAAATGAACCCTCTTGACTCCATACCAATAATATAATCTACTTGAAGTTCAATTTCAGAACATTTTTGTGCTAAAAAATCAATAGTATAACGCAATCCGTCCGGGTCGCTTAATAGAGTAGTGACATCTCGAAATAAAATTCCCGGCTTAGGAAAATCCGGTATATCACGAATCAGAGATTTTAAATCCATATTATTTACGTAAGTAGTTAGTGGTCAATGAAGAAACAAAGGGCAAGAAGCGAAAATTTTCCTAATCTCTGCCAAATCCTACCCTATAATGTCATTGACGATCACCAAGAATTTGAAAATTTAATGTATATGCAAATATTTGGGTAGAAAAACTAAGTAATGTATATAATTGAACTGCCATATCGCGCCAGCAATTAGCGGTGGACGGATAAGTAAATCAGTTTATTGGAAACGTATAAGGTATTTGATAGAATGAACGTCTCTGCTAGTGTCACATCTTTAAACATCCCAAAAGCTCAGGGAATGCCCATGATTTTGGATACTTTACCAGATCCAGCGATCGCTGGTCAGGTATGTCCAGCCAGAACTAGATTGCAAATAGATTTGATGTTACTAGCCATTGAAGCCTTAGAAATAGGCGGTTCTGAAGCCATTTTGTCCTTTGCTGAAGAATTAGACCTCCAAGGGATCATCAAAAATCGGGTAAACTTATGGCGGATGCGAGCATCTAACCCCATGCGGAGAGCGCATAGTCGCCGGCCTTTAGCTATTTTAGAAGCCAAAGCGTTAGTAGTTGTTGCCTGCTACATTTCTCGACGCTTAACAGTTGTGATCCGCCAACTACTAACCATATATCAACAATTGGCTGAGAAGCAGATTCCCCCAGAACAAAATTTAAGATTAGCTAATTACCTAGAAAGGTTTAGAGCGCATTTTAAAAGTCGAATGAATTCCCGTCGTTCCGGTGTCCTAGCATTAACTTCTGATGAAAAATTAGATGAACTAGCTATAGACTTATTAGGAAAATTACTATTTTGTACAGGTACAGCGGGAATGCAACGGTACTGGATTTCTCTTTTTGACGGTGAGGTAGAATAAATAGAAATGAATATCCAACGTAAATATAGTTTGCCTAATTGTACCCTGCTCCTAGAGGGGTTAAGTGACATAACACAGACTGCTAACTTTCAAGAACTGCGTCCCCAACTATCTATATTAGTGAATGCAGAATGCTATATATCTAGTTATACTCAACCCATTGTTGGTGGCAGGGAATTTTTTGAAAGCTTAGTTAGAGCAGTCAGCGCCTACGCCCAAGAAGTTTTAAGCAATATCCCCAACCCTCAAGTTCAGAATCATAATTCAGAGTTAGTTGAATTACAAAAAATTAACAGCAACAGCCACAGATTAACTGTTCACACCGAAATCACAGGAGACAACCTGGGGGGAAACACCAGCGAAGGACAACCCATTCAAATTGTCCTGAACACAGTCCAATTATTTGATTTAGTTGAAGCCGTAGATCAGTTTTTTGCTGACAGCCAGACTTTACCAGAATTATCCCTAGAACTACACCCAGTTAATCGCAGTTATAGTGGTTCAAATCAAACCTTACTCAAACAGGCAATCCCGGCCACCATGGGCGTATCCAGTCTAGCCGTAGCTGCATTGGCTTTTAGCTTAATTCCTGCACCTCAAGTCAGTCCACCTCAAGTCAACCCAGAGGTTGAGTCCAGCACTTCTATCCCCACGCCCACAGTAGCAGTAACCCCCACAACTACACCCACAACTACACCCACAACATCAGCAACCCCTACCGCAGTTCAAGATTTAGAAACACTTTTAAAGACAGTTCCAGAAATAAAAGATCCATCTCAATTACGGGCATTAAATCGCCAAGTTTATAACCAAATTCATCCAGCTTGGGTAAATCGCTCAGAATTGCCAGAGGATTTAGTCTATCGTTTAGGTGTCGCCGCCGATGGTAGTATCGTTGGTTATAAAGCAGTCAATCAGAAAGCTAGTGACGCAATAGATAAAACACCACTACCTAAGCTGCTCCATAATCCTGCTAATCGCGTCCCGAATGAACCTATTGCTCAATTCAAAGTCGTATTTACCCAAAAAAGGTTTTTAGAAATTAGTCCCTGGCTAGGATACGCCAAAACACCAGAAGTAACTGGCAAAAAAATTACTGACACCAGTAAAATCAAAGATCTAAATCAAAAGCTGTATAGTACAATTCGTCAAAATTGGAGTGTGACTCCCACCTTTGCCAGCAACTTGAAATATCGAGTAGCGGTGAATAAAGAAGGTGTGATTGCTGACTATGAACCACTCAACCAAGTTGCTTTTGACTACTTCCGGGAGACACCTTTACCCCAGATGTTCCAATCAGTTTATGGCTCAAATGTAGCTGCACCCGATAATAAAGAAGCACTAGCTCATTTTCGAGTAGTCTTTACCCCTAAAGGTGAATTAGAAGTCAAACCTTGGAAAGGATATAAGTAATTGTCAGTTGTCAGTTGTCAGTTGTCAGTTGCAAAAGAATATTTCTTTCCTCTGCACCCCTGACTAACTGGGATCTTGAGGAATATTCAATTTTCGCCCAAAACGGTCATAAACTAAAATATCCCATTGTCCATTATTGCTATATTCAAACGCAATTCTACTACCATCAGCACTAATAGTAGGATTGCGGACTTCTCCTTGGATATCACCAGCTAAATTTCGTGATTGACGCACATCTCGATCATAAAAAACAATTTGTGTTCGTCCTTGACGACTAGCAGCAAAAACAATGAATTTACCATTATCAGATGATGCAGGATGGGAAGCAATCGTATCAAAAGAATTTAAACCTGGTAAATCCACCAAATTCCGAGTCACCGTATCAAACATATATACATCTTGACTGCCTCGGCGATCGCTCGTAAACACCATATATCTCCCCGAAATTTGCGGATTTAACTCCGATGAAAAACTATTAAGACTCCTACCCCCAGAATCAAATGGGTAACTGAGTAAACGCGGATAGCCAAAACACCCAGTTAATAGAGTTGAGCATAAAATTAAAATAATTGATAATTTATAATTCATTTAAAGATGAGGGAACAGGGAACAGAGAACAGGGAACAGGGAACAGGGAACAGGGAACAGGGAAGAAAAGCAGGAAGCAGGAACCGCAGAGGGTTAATAAACCAATTACCAATTACCAATTACCAATCCTGAAAATCCTTAAATCCTGGACATCCTGATTCAGACAAAATAAATTTTAATTGGTATTCACCGTTGCACCATTAGGAATATCTAACTCAATAGTTGGACCCCTATCGAGAACTTCAATATCCCATTGTCCACGACCAGCAGATTCAAACGCAACATAACGCCCGTCAGGACTAATAGTAGGATTTCTCACCCAACCACGAAAAGTGGGAGTCAGAATTTGTGAATTTTGCGAAGCCCGATCATAGAGTGCTACAACTGGTCTACCTTGATCACTGGTAATATAACAAATGTAGCGTCCTGTATAACTCAAACTAGGACTTTCCGCAATTACAGATTGTCGGTTTAAGCCCGGTGTGGGAATAAAACTTTGATTTTCTAAATCGTATACTAACAACTGCTGACGACGAGAACGATTGGAAATAAAAGCCAAAAAACGGCCATTACCACTCATTGCCGGTTGTTCTTCAGTATATCGGCTATTCAGAGAAGTTACTCCCATCGGGATATTATCAGCAGCACAAGATATTAGTAAACTTGTCAGTCCAAAAATTAGGCTCCAATAAATAGACTGTTGGAGCCAGAAGCTAGGTGTAAATGTTTTCACATTACTGTTTTCCGTCGTCCACCCCAAATGTTTTAAATATCGTCATCAAAATCGGAATTATCCGGCTCATTATTGGGCTTATTAATGGGATTGTATGGTACATAATCCGTTGGTATAGCCTCATCATCATCCTGTCTTCTAGGCGGAACTGAGTCTCTGGGAGGACGACGTTTTCTGGGTCTAGGAGTAGGAGCAACATCATCCTCTCGGCTTTCTGGGCGTTGGGGGCGATTATTACCGCTATTACTGTTATTACCGCTATTATTGCGACGTGGTGGTTTTCTTACTTCATCTTGAGAATTTGCACCTTCCCAATCATCAACTTGTCTGGGAGCAGAACCCCAATTTTCATCTGTATTACTCTCGCTGGGACGACCGACTGAACGCCCAGAATTAGGACGACGCTTTCTTTCTCCTGAATCTGGTCTTTCCCTGTTCCGTGGGTTTGGTGAACTGCGTGGTGGTTGTTCTTCGTAATAGTCATCACGGGGAGAACGTTCATCTCGACTACCGCGAATTCTCGGACGTTGAGGAGCTTCTTCCTCTTCTTCATAAGGTAGCGGTTCTAAATCTGCATCCATCTCAGCTTGATAATTGCGCCGCTCAGAATAGGAATATTTCCTGCTAACCTCGCGTTCATCGTCCACAATGGGAGTATTGCGTTTAGCTTGTTGAGTAGCGATACTCCGCAGACGAATACTTTCAACCGCAAAAAATACCGTAGAACCTACCAAAAGCAACTGACCAAATTGTAAAATTGGATCAAGTCGCCATCCTTGGAAGACAAGAATAAAGCCGCATAATAAGCCAACCGCTGCAAAAAAGATGTCTTGATCTCTTGACAGTTCTGGCCGGACAGTCCTAAGAAAGTACAGTGCTGCTCCAGCTACAGCCAGGAAAATTCCGAGAATACTGGCTGAGTTCGCTCCAAAATTTACCTGAGCTAAAACACTGGCTGAGTTCAGCCCAAAATTAACCATTGGCGTTTTCCTAATATCAAATCTATATTAACGAGTTACACTTACCATCACTATTTTAACCAGTCATAATATTGTAGAAGAAGAATACTGGAGTTCAGAAGTCCAGGAGAAAGGAGAAGACAATTCTTCCCCAGTCCCCAGTCCCTAAGAATTAAAAACGTTGGATTTTATCTTTTTGGCTAATGAAAATTAGACCAATGGTAGCAGGGATAACGACAATCGCAGTCCCAAAAACCAAACTCCAAAGAAAATTTGCTAAAGAGGGTGTCATAGTTCTCAACCTTTTTTTACACAGTTTATTCTCATTTTAATCCTGGATTACTTTCTTGAAAAGTAGAACAGGATTATCTATCCAACTTGGTATCTACTTGATTGATGATCCCAAGTCAATAACTTTGTTTTTCCATTCTCACAATAAAATGACACCATTTAGTTAAAATTAAAAAAGAATGCGTTACAAAACTTAAAATTTCTCAACTTAGGTCTAAGTTGAGGATGTTCTCACAAATATTAGCTAAACAAAATGACTGGTGTTAACTTGACTACTTGGATTCTTAGCCCCTTTTTGGGAGTGATGACGTTTTTATTTATTTTCCGCATTATTCTGACCTGGTATCCCCAATTCCATCTCAACCGTTTACCTTTTAGTCTGATCGCTTGGCCGACTGAACCCTTCTTAATCCCGTTGCGGAAGTTAGTACAACCTATTGGTGGTGTAGATATTACCCCGATTATCTTAGTAGCGATTTTTAGTTTTATTCGGGAAATTTTACTAGGTCAGCAAGGGTTACTGACCATGTTATATAGGTAATAGGAGTCAGGAGTCAGGAGTCAGGAGTCAGGAGTCAGGAGTCAGGAGTCAGGAGTCAGGAGTCAGGAGTCAGGAGTCAGGAGTAGGAGTCAGGAGTCAGGAGTCAGGAGTCAGGAGTCAGGAGTCAGGAGTCAGGAGTCAGGAGTCAGGAGTCAGGAGTCAGGAGTCAGGAGTCGGAAGGAAGGAAGGAAGAAGGAAGAAGGAAGGAAGGAAGAAGGAGTCAGAAGGAAGGAAGAAGGAAGAAGGAAGAAAAAATTTTTCCCCAAACAACTGACAACTGACAACTGACAACTGACCAATTATTGCATTTTCATATCCTGAACAAAACTGGTGTAAATATTACCCTGCAAAAATTGGGAGTTTTCCATAATTTTTTGATGAAAGGGAATGGTTGTCGGGACTCCAGTAATGGCACATTCTCTCAATGCGCGTTTCATGCGGGTAATTGCTGTAGCTCGATCTGGTCCCCAGACAATTAATTTACCAATCAGGGAGTCGTAATAAGGGGGAATGTTGTAATCCGTGTATACGTGGGAATCAATCCGCACTCCTGGTCCTCCAGGTGGTAGATAACCAGTAATTTTACCGGGGGCTGGGCGAAAATCATGATCTGGATCTTCGGCGTTAATGCGACATTCAATAGAATGTCCTCGAAGAACCACTTCTTTTTGTGTCAGCTTTAGTCTTTCCCCTTGAGCAATGCGAATTTGTTCAACTACTAAATCTATACCAGTAATCATCTCTGTAACTGGATGCTCAACTTGTATCCGGGTGTTCATTTCCATGAAATAGAATTTACCGAATTTATCTAGAAGAAATTCGATAGTTCCAGCACCGCTGTAGTTAATAGACTGGGCAGCTTTAACGGCAGCTTTTCCCATTTTTTGCCGTAAATCTGGATCAAGAGCCGGACTAGGGGCTTCTTCTAGGAGTTTTTGGTTACGACGCTGAATTGAACAATCTCTTTCACCTAAATGGATCACGTTGCCGTAGTTATCCGCTAAAATCTGAAATTCAATGTGCCGGGGACGTTCAATAAATTTTTCTATATAAACGCCTGAATTACCAAAAGCTGCTCCTGCTTCCCCTTGAGCCGCGAGGAATAGTCTCACAAATTCATCTTCGGAACGGACAAGCCGCATTCCTCTACCACCACCACCGGCGGTAGCTTTAACCATTACAGGATAACCAATTTTTTGAGCGATCGCTAATCCTTCTGCTTCTGATTCTACTAACCCTTCACTACCGGGAACTGTAGGAACACCAGCTTTTTGCATGGTTTCTTTAGCGGTGGACTTATCCCCCATCAGCCTGATAGATTCGGGCGTAGGTCCAATAAAAGCAATATGATGATCTGCACAAATTTCAGCAAATCTGGCATTCTCTGATAAAAAACCATACCCAGGATGAATGGCACCGGCATTGCGCGTTAATGCAGCAGCAATAATATTGGGAATATTCAAATAACTTTTACTGCTGGCAGGTTCACCAATGCAAACGGCTTCATCTGCAAGTTGGACGTGCAGCGCGTTTCTGTCAACAGTGGAGTGAACAGCAACTGTGGCAATTCCCATTTCTTCACAGGCACGGAGAATGCGAAGGGCTATTTCTCCTCGATTGGCAATTAATATTTTATCAAATTTCATTTTCTAGTTACGATATCAGTACCAGTAGATTCACATTTTCTCCCATCCTGTTGACATAAAGCGGTTGCATTACTGCAAATCGTGACAGGAGATTCCCAAACCTCATTCTTAGCAGACTATTGGATTATCTGGCATCTTTGCTAGACCTCTTAATATGACTTGTGCTGTAACTATATTTCTGTTAGTCTCATACCCATTCAAAAAATATTTGGGAAATATTGGAAAAATATTGTATTTGAGAGATTTTTTTATGTTATACTCTAATCTGTGTTCAAAACCGCGCGGATGTGGCGGAATTGGTATACGCGCACGCTTGAGGTGCGTGTGGGCATAGCCCTTGCGAGTTCGAGTCTCGCCATCCGCATTTTTGAATGTAAATAACCCGCTGTTATGTCAGAAAAATGATTATAGCAGCGGGTTTACATTTTTTAGGGAACAGGGAACAGGGAACAGGGAACAGGGAACAAGAGATGGAAAGAATTTTCCCAATAACCAATGATTGACCAGCTTCTTCTAGTGATGCTGGTTTTTGTGCTATTCATAGAAATATATATAAACTTTTGTAAAGAACATTGACTACTACTTTTAATCCCACGAATGATCTAATCCTACCAAGTGCTTGGCATTGTCTAACTCCCATTTGGCAAGGTGGGGAGGAAGCTATTAAACGCGGGTTACCTCACAGTCAGTTAGCTCCTACTTGGCAATTATTGCTTTTGGGTGATGGTTCTCCGACTCGACACGTCCAACTATTGACGGGTGAACCAACGGAGGTAGATGTAATTGATATGTCAGCAATTGGCATGAATACTGATAATGCACCAACTATGATGCAGATGCTACCGGGTCCAAGAGTGCGCCGACAGGTTTGGGTGCGAACTGCTTCCGGTCAGCGGTTATATTATGCTGCTTCTTGGTGGGAAGCAAGTCATGTAGATGAGTATTTACAAAACAAGTCTTTGCCAATTTGGGCAAGTTTAGCGCGGTTACGAACTGAGTTATATAGAGATGTGCAAGGTATTTATTATGGTAACTCAGAAGCGTTAGAGACGGGTTTTCAGGAACAGGGGCCTTTTTGGGGTCGCCATTATTTGTTTTGGCATCATGGACAACCGCTAACTTTGATTTATGAGGTTTTTTCGCCTTTTTTAACTAAATATTTAGGCGCTATGAATTATGAAAGTTAATTTTGCCAATCACTAATCTCCAAAACCAGATTGGATTTTCAGGATGAAATTAACATCTTTTTCGTGTGTTCCTGTGTTTTATGTTTCGCGCAAAGTGGCAAAGGAGCAAAGACGCAAAGAAGAAATTAATTGTGAGAATAATAGAAAATTATCAAAATCTCATCATTTAATTACAATCAAACATCCTGTTAATCCTTAAATCGGTGGATATCCTGATTCTCCTAAGTTATAATAAGTTATATTTAAAACGTCTTAATCGTGTAATTCCATAGTAGGGGTTTAGCATTGCTAAACCCCTACACACGTGCTAAACCCCTACACATCTCAGTTTTTAACTAATTATCTGGGCGCTATGAATTATGAAGGTTAATCTTGCGAATGACTAATCCCCAAAACCAGTTAGGATCAAGATAATCGGAATTGATATTTTCAAGCATCCACTGGAGAGAAGTGTTTATGAATCTGGTTGTACTCCAGAACTGGCTAGATAATGCCTCTTTTGCTGTCTTATTCTGTACGATGTTGGTTTATTGGGTGGGGGCGGCTTTTCCGAGTTTATCGGTGACAGCGGCTTTGGGAACAGCCGGTATGGCGATCGCTAATTTGTGTATGGCGACTTTATTAGGGGCAAGATGGATCGAAGCGGGTTATTTTCCCCTGAGTAATCTCTATGAGTCTTTATTTTTCCTGACTTGGGGAATTACCGCTGTCCATTTAATTGCCGAAAATAGTAGTCGTAGCCGGTTGGTGGGTGTTGTGACTGCACCTGTGGCGATGTGCATTGCTGCTTTTGCTACTCTGACTCTACCATCAAATATGCAGGTATCAGAGCCTTTAGTTCCGGCTTTGAAATCTAATTGGTTGATGATGCACGTCAGTGTCATGATGTTGAGCTATTCCGCTTTGATGGTGGGTGCATTGTTAGCGATCGCATTTTTAATTGTTACTCGCGGCCAAAATATCCAATTACAAGGTAGTTCCTTTGGTAATGGCGGTTATCGGAGTAATGGCTATAAACTACTTAAAGCTGGTGAGTTAGTTACATCTACACCCGCTGCGGAAACTAATGGCTTTTCTCGCGTTGAAATTAATAACAACGGGAATGGAACTGCGGTTTTGGATTTAGTCACAACCACTCCTATTCAAACCACTGAAATTCTTTCACCTCAACGCCTCAACTTGGCTGAAACCCTCGATAATATCAGCTATCGCATCATTGGCTTAGGATTTCCCCTCCTAACTATCGGTATTATTGCTGGTGGTGTTTGGGCTAATGAAGCCTGGGGTTCTTACTGGAGTTGGGACCCTAAGGAAACTTGGGCGTTAATTACTTGGTTAGTTTTTGCCGCTTATCTGCATTCTAGAATAACTCGCGGTTGGCAAGGTAGAAAACCGGCAATTTTAGCTGCTGCTGGTTTTGTTGTGGTTTGGATTTGTTATCTTGGTGTGAATCTTTTGGGTAAGGGTTTACATTCCTACGGTTGGTTTTTGTAAGTACATCTCTTTTCCCCCTTTTCTTTTGAGAGGGGGGGGTTCGCGCAAAGACGCTAAGGAGCAAAGGCGCAAAGAAAGAACTATAATAATTCATGTTGTTTTATAAATACATAACCAGCCTTTATGCTCCCTAATTTGACGCAATTTGGTATCTCCAGTTTGTTCATGTTTTTCGTTCTTTCGACACGATACCTGATTGTGTCTTCGCTGCTTTATTGGTTGCTTTGGGTTCGTCGTCCCCAGTCTTGGGAAGTTCGTCGTCTTCATGATCTGGATAGACGGAAGAGTAAAATGAAAAGTGAAATCAAATGGTCTCTCTTTTCCTGTCTTATTTTTGCTTTACCCAGTGCTTTTATCATGGAAATGATCGCATTAGGACAAACAAAAGTTTATATAAATCCTATCCAATATGGCTGGGTTTATTTGCCAGTAAGTCTGTTTATATATTTGTTTATCCACGATACTTATTTTTATTGGACTCATCGCTGGTTACACAACCCTAGCATATATCGCCGCTTTCATAAGGTGCATCACGAATCTATTAACCCTACTCCCTGGACTTCTTTTTCTTTTGATCCAGTTGAGAGTATGATGACGGCAATTATTATTCCTATTTTGGTTTTTATTATTCCTATTCACATTAGTATGATCGTTTTATTGCTAACATTAATGACGATATTTGGCGTTGTCAATCATACAGGTTATGAGGTTTATCCCCGTTCCTGGATGCGTGGTTTTTGGGGTAAAAATTGGATTACACCAACTCACCATACTCTTCATCATCACAAGTTTAATTGTAATTATGGTCTTTATTTTCGGTTTTGGGATCAGTTGATGAATACAGATGTAATGATAAAAATGCCATTTATTTTAGAAGGGAAACAGAAGTAATAATGGCAAAGCTATTTTGCCCAAATAAAAAACCAAATTTATTAAAAAACCAGGTTTTTTGTACATTGTTAAATACACTTTCAATAATTGCTTCCAACTTCACAACCCATTTTTAGGGATTGTTTCGTTGTGGTGTTTGCAGAAGAGTAAAACTATCTGTACTAAAGCGCATGATATTTCCAGGCTTAATATCTCTATGAATATAGATAACTTCGTTAGTACCTTCATTATTATAAATATATTTGAAGTATGTTCATAATTTCGTTGAGAATACTGATAACCTCATCCTCAGAAAATTTTTTATTCTGCTTGAGCTTCTCATCGAGTTCTTTAGCTAAATCTTGTCCTTCGATATAATCCTGCACCAAGTAAAAAAACTTCTCTCTATAGCCTGTTTCTTCCTCAATTTCCAAAGTAAAAAAAGCCAAAAATCTGGCAATTCGTGAATGGTTCAATTTATCCAAAATAGTAGCTTCTCTCACAAACATTTCTTCTATCCGTCTGAGAGTTTGTGGAGATAAAATTTTTCCAGAACAATTTTGGGGGTGCAACAGTTTAATTACAAGGGTTGTAGACGGAAAGTCCAGATCCTTGGCTTTAAAAGTTATACCAAATCTGTCGCTTTCTAATAAATCTATGGGTACAAAATGCCCCTGCAAAATCAATGGCATTCGACAATTGGCACAAAGTAATTTTGTTGCAGACCTTGAATTTAAAATTTCGTCAGAAATAGTATTTTCAGGTTTTATGCAACTTGGATGAGTGCAGTAAACTTCCATTTATTTACCTCCACAATTAGTTGAATCACACACCAGATAACAAGACTCCGTTTATGTCACAGAATATTATTCTTACTATTTTGCGACATATTTCTTAAACACAAATGTGACATATTTACTTACAGGTGTCAACCCCATAACAGAGATTTAAATTTTCAGATCACGTACCTAACTATCACCCTTGCCTAAGTGATAATAATCACATAGCATAATTGATGTTAAATTACTGTAAAATAGTCACAATCGTGAATATATAACTGATGCAATTAAAATCAAGAATGAATCAACAAGAGTTTGAACGCGTATTCTATAACCTCACAGAAAACCGCAAAAACGTATTGCAGAAAATACTTTCAGGCCACACAGATATGGATATAGCCGAAGCGATGAACATTACAGAAGCATCCGTGAGAAAGTATGTGGAAAGAATATGTTACGAATTTGGACTGAATAATGAACCTGCTGATAATCGTCGTTACAAACGCTCAGACTTGGTTGGATTGTTTGCTAAATATAAACCAGAGTTATTAACTGATAGTCAATCTAAATGGACAAAAGAACTAGCAAAAACAGAAGATGAAGATCATGAAGATATTACTAAATCTATCTTGTATTTACTATCAGTTCATAAACCCGTTCCAGAGGAATTAAAAAACGTACTAAGACGCATGAATTTCAGTGAAAAAGAAAAAAAAGAAATTGCTAAATCTCTAAATCAATTAGGACATGAAAGCTACCTGAATAATGATTTTATAATTGCTGCATCTTATCTAGAATTAGCAGTGGCATTAAATAAAAATCATGGTTCTGCTCACTATAATCTAGGGGCAACTTACGAAAAGTTAGATAATTTAGATGATGCTTGTCATCATTATCAGATTGCAATTAAATATCAAAACCGCGCTGCTGATGCTGCTATTAATAATTTAGCTCGGTTGCAAATTCTCCAAGGAAATAGTGCAGATGCTGTGAAAATTATTGAACCAATTTTGTCAAAGGTGAAAGATGACACAGTTAAAGTTTCATTACACAAAAATCTTGCTTGGGCATATTTTCAGCAAAATTCTTATGAACAAGCACAGCAACATTTGCTTGTTTGTCTGGAATTAGAAAACAATTATGCCCCAGCTTATTGCTTATTGGCACAAGTCCAAGCAGCACAAGGAAATCGGCAAGCTTCTAGAGAATCATGGCGAAATTTTATAGAATTTTATACCCATGATCAAGAACTTAAAAAAGCCCATTGTAAATTACCAGAATTAGAAATTTGTAAGTTGGAAGCGATGAGAATTATTAATTCTCCAGACAAATAATATTCGCTCAATTAATTAGGAGGAACTAGAGGATCATCATCCTCATCTCCTTGATGACTCTGTGTAAACCAAATATTTTGCCCTTGCAGTGATTGTATTGATATTACCTGCAAAGTATGATCCTGTCTGTTGACGTTAGCAACTTCTGCTAGTGAAATTACTGAATTATCTTGATAAGCCATAACAACCTCTTTTTTGTCCTTACACAATCAAGTATCTCAATATTAGATGTAACTGTAAATACAATTAACTAATCAGTATTTAGCTAATAAAGACTAATAAAACTAATAAAGTTATGGCAAATTAAGATACAATCCAGAACAGGATATCAGGAGAGAACTAGACCATGGATACAAAACAGATAATTAGAGGATTAAAGGATTGGGTAAAGCGTGAAAAAGGCATAGATTTTCATTTAAATGCTTGTCAAGAAGCGATTTTAGAATATTCTTTGCAAAATATCGCCTATGCCAATATGGATAATCTCGGTTATGCTGTTGACACTATCAAAAATAATACGGGTCCTGATCTATTTAAACGACTCAGTGAAGTTACAGATAGAAAAGTTAGCAAAAAGAATTGCTTCTTAACTCTCCCACGACTTTTAGAACATCCTAGTAGTGAGGAAGACACAGAAAACAATTTATTACGGATAGATTTACGGGAAGCACCAGTTCCTAAAGATTTCTATGGCCGTGTAGAAGAATTATCTAAGTTAGAAACATGGATAGTTAACGAACACTGTCCTTTGGTGGGGGTTTTTGGTATGGGTGGGATTGGGAAAACACCACTATTAAGAAAGTTTGTGGATAAAGTTAAAGATAAATTTGATTATATTATCTGGAAGAAGCTTGAATATTCCCCTTTTTTAGAAGATTTTTTAACTCATATAGAATCATATTTTCCAGCTAATAATTTAGAAAAAAATCCCCATAAAAAAAATATATCTCAGAGAATTCTTAGCCTAATTTCTTTCTTAAATCAACATCGTTGCTTACTGATTTTTGATAATTGGGAAAAACTAATGGCAACTGATGAAATATCAGAAGATCAGCAAAAAAGAAACTATTTTAATTATGGCAAATTTTTAGAATCCGTTGCAACATTAGAACATCAAAGTTGCGTAGTATTTGTCAGTTTACAAACACATCAACAAATGGATATTGCGGATAAATCCAGAGTTAGAAGATTAACATTAACTGGTTTAAATAATCAAGATTCTCAATACATATTGAAGAATTTTAAATTGTCAGAAAAGGGACGAGAAAGACTTATTAAACAATATCAAGGACATCCATCAGCTTTAGAATTTGCTGCTCAACATATTCAAAATAATTATAATGGTGAAATTGATGACTTTCTCAAAGGAACATTTTTTATTCATGATGTCATAACTGATTTATTTGATAAACATATTTGTGGTTTATCAAATATAGAACTCAATATTGTGGGAAAATTAGTTTATGAAACAGAACCAATGTCACTTCCTGAAATTTATCAATTATTTCCCTCTATTTCTCAAGCAAAAATTGGTCAAGCCATAGATAAATTATGTACAGATGGGTTAATTGCAAGGGATGATAGCCAAAGATTACCAACTTTTTGTATTGTGCATCCTTTACTTATTAAATATATTAAAAGACGTTTCCCTAAAAAAGATGACTAAAATGACAAATCTTTCCAGAAAAATCCGTAAATATCCAATTTTGGCTAAACGGTTATTTTTAATAATCTTGATACTTAGTTTTTCTTCCTGGATATATTTGATTTTTAATCCGCAATTATTGAGCAATATTTTTTCTCGAAATTGGTGTAAAGATTTTGAGTTAAATGACAATTTATCTTGTGGAGAAGAAAGTCTCTTTACAAAAGATAAATTTCCATTGTTTCAACAAGGTAACTTTCAAAAAGCTGTTGATTTTTTTACTGAACAGAGACTTAAGAATCAAAATAATCCAGAAATTTTAATCTACCTCAACAATGCCAAATTGATGCAACAAGGCAAAAAAAGTTACACTATTGCTATTGTTATTCCTATTAATCAGGATGCTAGAGGTATAGCAGAAGCCTTGTTAAGAGGTGTAGCACAAGTTCAAGAAGATTTCAACAAAGATCCTAAAAATCCAGGTTTAAAAATTCTGGTTGTTAACGATGAAAATAAACCTGACACAGTTGATAAATTAGCTGAACATCTGCTTTCTAAAAATGATGTAATCGCAGTCATTGGACATTATACATCTGAAGTAACTAAAGCAGCTTTACCTGTTTATCAACAGAACAAAGTTGTTGTTATTGCTCCTGCTACGGCTGCTAGAAAAAGTCTTTTTTCCGGTAAGAAAGTTTTACCAAACTTCTTATTTCGGACTATCGCCAGTGTGAAACTTCAGATTCCTAAATTAATTGAGCAATTGCAATTATCACAATTAGCTATTAAAGAAAAAGTAGCTGTTTTTTACAATCCAAACAGCACTTTTAGTCAATCTGCTTTTGAAGAATTTCGTAACCAATTAGGTGCAAGTAAGATAATTGAACAAGATATATCTATATCTAAATTTATGCCCCGTAAAATCTTAAATGAAGTTAAGCAGCAAGGGGCAAAAGCACTGATTCTCATTCCTGATGGTAAAGTTAATCATTATAGTTTTAAAAATACTTTAAACCTGATAGATGTCAATGAAGATCAACTGCCAATGGCAGGATACTTGACTCTATATGATGAGACTATACTCTATAAACAGAATGTCAAAAAACTTTTAATAGTCGTTCCTTGGCATCCTTTATCTAGTCCTAATAAAGAGATGATTCAAAGAGCTAAACAACTTTGGGGAACTGCTAACATAGGTGTTCAAACCGGAATATCTTATGATGCTACTTTGGTTTTGACAAAAGCTCTAGAAAAAGTATCTATATCTGATAGTTTGCCAAACCAAAGATTGGCTATACAGCAGCAATTAAACAATATAAAACAGGTAACAGGAGGAGCTTCAGGAACTATCTCTTTTGATAATGATGGAGATATGATAGAAAACACTTCTCAAATAGTTCGTGTTATCCCTACTAAATGTGCCATATCTGGGGCAATATTTGTCCCAATGAACTATGATTTGACAAAGTTAGATTGTCAACAAATGATCAAGGATAATAAAATAAATAAGTAGTTGATTAACCCAAAAGAGAGAAAGCTATGATTGAACCTGGAGATATTATCCATAATCGTTATCATGTTCTGCAAGAATTAGGAGATGGTGGTTTTGGTAAAACTTTTGAAGTAGAAGATACGTTCATGAATGATCATAAAGTTATTAAAATTTTAACCCAATCAAGTGATAAAGTCTTGGGACTTTTTAAACAAGAGTTTAATGTATTACAACAATTAAATAATCCGGGAATTCCCCGCGTAGAAGTGGATGCTTACATTAAATTTAAATGTCCCCACACCCCGGAAGCTTTACATGGTTTAGTCATGGAGAAAATTGCTGGACAGGATTTGGGTAAATGGTTGGAACAAAATTACAAAATTCCTAATAGCCAACAAGCTATCGAATGGCTAGAACAATTGACCCTGATTCTATCTCATGTTCATAGTCAGAATTATTTACATCGGGATATTAAGCCAAATAACATAATGTTAAAACCTGATGGTCAATTAGTATTAATTGATTTTGGTATTGTTAAAGAATTTATCCAAAAAATTCAAAAGCAAACTATTCCGGCTACAATGGTGGGATCATTAGGCTATTGTTCACCAGAACAAGAAGCTGGCAAAGAGGTAGATTATACATCTGATTTTTTCTCCTTAGGGCGGACATTTCTGCACTTACTCACAGGAACTTATCCTGGATACGATAACTTTCAAAGAGATAGACAAACCGGAAAGTTATTATGGCAAGATAAAGCCCCAGAAATTTCTGAAGAATTTAAAGATTTAATTGATTATTTAATGGAGCATGATCCAAAAAATAGACCACAAAATACACAAAAAATTTTGCGGTTAATCCAAAAAATTAAAGCTGGTCAAAAACAAGTTATCCTCCCTATCCCAATTGTTTTCTTCAGCTTTGCTCTCAATTTCGTTTTTCTGACTTTACTAGCTATGGAAGTTACATTAGGTATAGGCTTGAAAGTTCTCTTCGTCGTTGTTCTATGTGTAATTGGCGGGTTTCTCTTTTTACCTTTGATTAAATATCTATTATGACATGGACACCCCTCCACGCCCAAATACATCGGACTATCCGCGCCCGTAATCTATTTGAGCGCAATCAAAAGCTATTAGTCGCAGTATCGGGTGGACAAGATTCCCTATGCTTAATTAAATTACTATTAGATCTACAACCCAAATGGGAGTGGAACATAGCCATAGCCCATTGTGATCATTGTTGGCGCGAAGACTCCCAAGCTAATGCTCATCATGTCGCCAATTTAGCGAAAACTTGGCACACACCCTTCTATTTAGAAACAGCTAATCAACCTGTTAACAGTGAAGCCACAGCTAGAAATTGGCGATATCAGGCTTTAACAAAAATCGCCCAATGTTATAACTATCAATATATTATTACGGGACATACTGCCAGCGATCGCGCGGAAACCTTACTATACAATTTAATGCGTGGTACTGGTGCCGATGGTTTACAAGCTTTAACTTGGCAACGTCCCCTAACTGACAATATCATGTTAGTGCGTCCATTATTAGAAGTTAACCGTTGCCAAACAGAGCAATTTTGTCAAGAGTATAATTTACCAATTTGGGAAGATTCCACCAATCAAAATTTACAATATGCGCGAAACCGCATTCGTCAAGAATTAATCCCCTATTTAAAAGCGAATTTCAATCCCCAAGTAGAAGCAAATTTAGCGCAAACAGCCGAACTTCTACAAGCAGAGGTAGAGTATTTGGAACAAACAGCCCATCAGTTGCGGCTAGAAGCCTCAGTACAGGGCGAGAAAGGTAATTTAAAGGTAAACCGCTGTTTATTAAAAAAAGTACCCCTAGCTTTACAACGTCGGGTCATGCGTCAGCTACTTCAAGAAATACTTCCTGATGCCCCTAATTTTGAACACATTGAAAAAATCACAGCCTTAATCACAGCCCCCAATCGTTCCCGAACAGATCCTTTTCCTGGAGATTGGACAGCAATAGTCCAAGGTGACTGGATTTATATATACTGTAAAATCACGAAAAACCTAGATTTGTAGGGGTTTAGCAATGCTAAACCCCTACCCGCTTAAATCAAATAATTAAGCCGTGTTGAGTATAACTTAATCAAAAAGAAGAAGGATCTGTATCCGTAGCATCCATTAAGAAAAATGATCAAATAAAACTCTGGAGAGTTTGACGCATCTGGGTAACAATCAGAAATTGAGAATTACCACTTGTTTGGACTTGAGTTAAAGATTCAGAAATATTTTGTAATTGATCCCGTAAACCATCAAGAGCATCCTGAATAGGTTGCAGAGCTTCTTGATAAAGATTAACTCTCCCCCAGCATTCAGCAGTTGCTGTTCGTAAATTTAGTAATTGCTCCTCTAGGGAGTTGACTTCCTGACGATTTGCTTCTACTTCCTGGGTTTGATGATCAATTGTCTCTTGATCTGCGACGATAGTAGTCAGCATCTGCACCATATCACCCTCTAGCTTCTGGATTTGGGTAGATTTTTGCTGTTTTTGGGCTTCAAGTTGCAAAACCATTGATTCTAGATTACTAGATTCACTTTCTCTGACAACCGCAATCCCTTGTCTTTGCCACAATACAACTTGTTTTTGCTGGAGAGTTTTTTGCTGTCCGATCAAATTGCGTCTTTGCCCAACTAAACTTTCGTTTAGCATCTGGCAAAGATCCCGTTCATCAGCTAATTCTAATTCTAAATTTACCCGTTCTTCCCCAGCGGAATGGACAATTTTTTCCTGAAGTTCTTCTATAAATTTTTGCTTGTATTGAAGTTCCTGTTCTTGTTCTTGCACAAAATCAGAATCGCTGTCTAACTTCTCCTGCCAGTTTTGCACCATTCGCTCCAATTCCTTCAGAGGCATTTTCTGCAAGGCTGCTACATCAATTCCCCGTTTAGGAACTTCAGTTTCAGTGTTAGCTGCCAAATAATGTAGCTTTTGGTAAAACTCCTCCTCCGTTCCTAGATGCTGTTTGAGTATCGTAGTTAATTCCTGTTTACTATTAACTATTGTTGTTTTCAATTGCACCTGAGTAATTTGTTGTGCTAGGGAATTTTGTACCTGTTGCAATTCGTTTTGGCAACCAAACAGCTTTTGCATCACTTCCTCTCCCTCCTTTTGCTGCTGATTAGCTGAATGACGTTGGATTTCCAACTTTTGCCAATGTAGATTTAAAGCATCCTGTTGCTGATCGGCAAATTCAAAAGCATAATTAAGATTTTCCTTAACTGTGTCAATGGGAGTAGTTTGACTCGATAACCGATCAAGTAAGTCACTCAAGACTCGATTGCGCTCTTCATCTACAGATTTAGACTGTTGATAATTTAAACTTATCTCCTCCAAGCGACTCTGTTCAAATCGTAAATGCTCCCAAGCCCCTTCTAAGTCCCGGTGATTATTTTCAACCTCTGTCCGTAATTGATCAATCTCTGTACGAGATGTATCAACTGAATGTTTCTGTGTATCTATCCGTTTAGAGTCATGCTCCAATCTTTGTACTTGCTTCCAACGGAATTCCATCTCGGTTTCTCGACGATTCAGTTCCTGAGCCTGGATCATCAGCGACTGTTTCCACTGATCAATTTCCTCTTCTTTGAGTTTAAATTTTTCCACTTGTCGGGAAAAATTCTGCAAAATATTTACCAATGGACGACGTGCATCTTGAATCTGCTGTACTCGACGATTCGGACTCAATTCCACCAGTACCAATGCACGATCATTTAATTTACTTGCTTCATCAGCAATAATCATTTCGTCCGGTATTGGACTCCAATTTTGGTCATTACGTTGACAAGCGATTAGTTTTAGTTCGCTTTTGCCACTACCAAGTAAGCCACTCTTCTGTTTTTGTACTTCTGCTAAATACAGCACACCGTCAGTCCTTTTGATGTACATTGTCTCCCTATTCGTAAATATACCGCATAGTCAAATTGTCTATTGCCAAGCATGTGACAGTAATCTTAACGGCTGACAAGGCGGTTGAAGATGAGGTGTAAATAAAAGTAAAATCGCCCAAACCCTGTTCACTCTTGCATGAGTGCCTCTTGCCTCAAGCATAGTGCCATAACGACAATTTTTAATGCTAACCTACTTACACTAGTATATCACGGCGTAAATAAAGCAACCATATTCAATCGCCAAAAAGCCTACTGTATATTAGCTTTGACTTTTGACTTTTGACTTTTGACTTCCGCCCTGCGGTACTAGTGATTTGTGAGACGATAGAATCAATCCTAAAATTACAAGGTTATAAGAAAATAGGCTGAAAACTCTTGAAATTAAGTTTTGGAGCGTGGCGGAAAAACTTAATTGTCCTTCAGGCAAGGGATGAAAGCCAGCCAGAGGCTAAAGCCTCCAGTGAACTATGGTATACTTACTTGCAACAGGAAAGGTAATCAACCTGTCTAAAAACCTAAATGCCTGACGGCAATCTGTACCTTGACAATTGAAGATATGGGGTTCTATTCCATAGTTCTAGTGACTGCCCTCCGAATAGGTAAAATCTTCATGGGAGCTAGACGACACAGGATTTAAACTCAATCAAAATTTGCAGCAATGCAACTACCTCCGGGCAGGAGGAAAGTTAACGCTTGGGGAGAGAACCACCTCTGACTTAGATACCGCAAGGGGTCTAAGCTAAGTGGACTCGTTGAACCAAGAATCCCCGTGTCTTTAGACCGGGGAGTGTCAAGAAGCAATTTCTATCACCAACCCCTTGCAAGCCCTGAGTCTCGTCTTTCAACTTCAGCCAGATTTAATTCTCTGCCACATTACGATGCCGGAATTAGATGGTTATGAGATTTGTGCCATGCTGCGGCATTCCACAGTCTTTCGGGTTGTACCAATTATTATGCTGACTGGCAAAGACGGATTTATTGATCGTGTTCGTGCCAGGATGGTAGGGGTAACTGATTATCTGACTAAACCCTTTCCAGATCAAGAATTGCTAATGCTGATAGAGCAATATCTCAATTTAGATTATTGTTCAGGTGTACAAATAGGATACAAGACTTGCTGATTGGGTGCAAGATGGGCTAAAAGATGTTATCACAAGAATAAAATAGTTGTCTAACCAACTTCCATCTACGGTAAAGTAGTGAAACAATAAACTTAATTTATACAGTTAATTTTTGTCATGAGAGCAAATTATTTTCCTCAAGGGAAAGTCTAAATCAGGAGGTAAATAGACATTTATGAGCACAATTCTAATTGTTGAAGACAGTATCGTCCAAAGAGAGATGATGACAGACCTTCTGAAAGCTAGTGGCTTAAAAGTTACTCATGCAAGCGATGGCGCAGAAGCTTTAGAAGCCATTCACAAAGCACCTCCCGATTTGGTGGTTTTGGATATTGTCATGCCCCGCATGAATGGCTATGAACTCTGTCGGCGCTTAAAATCTGATCCTAAAACCCAAAATGTTCCTGTAGTCATCTGTTCTTCTAAAGGTGAAGAATTCGATCGCTATTGGGGGATGAAACAAGGGGCAGATGCCTATATAGCTAAACCCTTTCAACCAATCGAGTTGGTAGGAACAGTCAAACAACTGCTGCGAGGACAAGGATGAAAATAATATGGTTAACAAACCAGATTTTTTAAATGGAAGTGGGCAAGATCAATTCCGTCCCGAATTACAACTAGAAAGTCCCCAAGGTGAGTTGCATTTGCGGTTTTATCTGCCCTCACGTCAGGAATTTGCATTACAAGCTATGGGAATTCGGGAAGTAATTGAACTTAGTCCTGATCGGATTACACCAATTCCTAATACATCTCCCTTACTTTTAGGGACGCTAAATTTACGGGGACGCTTGATTTGGGTGGCTGATTTGGGGCAATTTCTCGGTGAAACAACCCCATTAAACACGGATTGCTCAGAAATCCCTGTCATTGCCATTGAAGATCAAGATACGATAGTAGGCTTAGGAGTAGAAGAAATTTGTGGGTTGGACTGGCTTGATGTACAGTATCTAAAGCCACAAAATAACGTACCAGATGCTATGGATCCGTTTTTGCGGGGAGAGTGGTTATTTGATACAGAAAAAGAAAAAAAATATTTACGACTACTGGATCAAATAGCAATTTTGCGAAGTGCGCGGTGGGCAGGGTGAACTTAGGCAGAATGAACTAGGGAGGGAGGACATGGAAGCACGTACAGATAATCAAGAGCTAACTTATAATCGGGCAAAAATAGCTTATGAGCAACAAGACTATGAATTAGCCGCGGTATTGATTGATAAGTTGGTGCAAAATTCACCAACTGACCCTAACTTACATTTGTTAAAGGGACATACATATTATATGTTGCAACAATACGATGTAGCTAAAGATAGCTACCAAAGCGTATTGTATTTAACAAGCGAAGAAGAAGTTATTGGTCTTGTTAATAACTGTCTTGCAACGATAGATCAGTATATAGAGCCTTTTAGTGATTATGAATCTCCATCTCATGGTCTGGTGACAACAGCAGAATCTTTGGATTTAGGGATGATGGGGAATTTGCATAGCCGCAGTTTGGAAATGAACTCCTTTGCAGAATATGAACCACCCCTAGATCCTCTAGAACATAATCCGTTCGCAAGTCATCCAGATAGTATGGAATTTGACAGCAATTCATTAGATGGTGTCATGAGTGATGATCCCTTTGGTGTACCTACCGAATATCTCACCAGTGATCCAATATCAGGTCAATTAGAGTTACCACCTTTTTGGCAAGAAGATATTTCTGGCGGTGATAATCAGGCTGTTATTAATCACAATTTAGCTCATGAAACTTCAGCAATTAGTGATGATTCCAGCAGCTATTCACCTTTTGCAGCAACTAAATTATCCCTTGATTATGACTCTGAAAATCAGACTGAGATATTGATGGGGGAAGATATAGACGACTTAATGGATGATAACTTTGGAGACTTAACCCTCAGCCAAAACGATACATATTTAGAGATTAACGAACAGGCAATCAACAACAATCAAGATCAACCAATATCGGCATCATTTACCAACAATTCTGCGCCACCACAACGGCAGTTTAATTTCAACTCTTCATCAGCAAAAAATAACTTTGATGATGATAGTTTTGACTTAGATGCGTTTGAATCTGCCTTTGGGGCAGAGAATGAAGCAGATTTAGGTGCTGAAACCTTTATTTCCACTATTTCCACTAAAGATACTAGTAATATCTCCAGTGGAGGCAGTAATAAGAATAATATAGGGTTTTTAAACGACTTTAATGAATTCGATGATCTCGGTGATATACCAGGATTTGATCTCACTGAAGATAGCAGTTTTGGCGATGGGGGAATGCTGTCAGAATCTCTAGATAGTCGGGGAAATTCGCTAAATCAATTTGTTGATGACTCACTCAATGATCAAGAAAGCGATGCTTATAAAGATCGCAGTTATCGTGATCAAGAACTATTCACAATTACTGGCGCTCAAGAAGCAGTTCCTGTTTTTACCCAATCAGAGGTGGCGAAGACAGTACCCAATGTAGCCTTTGACCAAGGCCTATTTGGACTCTTTGAAAACGCCTCCCTAGAGAAAAAACAATGGTGGATAGCCGGAACTGTCGGCTTAGTATCACTAGTGGGTGTAGCTATTGTAAGCGCGGTGGCAATTTCAATTTCACCGGCTCAACAACGGGAATCCGTGAGAAATACGGGTTTGTTAATGGCCTTAGCCGCAGGAGCTACAGGTGCAGCTACCGCTGGGTTTATGAGTAATCTCACTCTCAAACAAATTCGCCGGACTACTAAGGATCTGCAAAGTCAGTTTGATTCTGTCCGTCAAGGCAATATGAATGTGGAAGCAACAGTCTATTCACAAGATGAATTAGGCTATTTAGCCACTGGCTTTAATGATCTGGCTAGGGTAATTTTCACAACTACGAATGAAGCCCAACGCAAAGCCATGGAGATGGAAGAAGCTAAAGAAAACCTGCAACGTCAGGTAATTCGCCTTCTGGATGACGTAGAAGGAGCAGCCAGAGGAGATTTGACAGTTCAAGCCGAAGTCACAGCCGACGGACTGGGAGCGGTTGCTGATGCCTTTAACCTGACAATTCAAAACCTGCGAGATATTGTTCAACAGGTAAAAGTGGCGGCACGGGATGTGACCAAAGGTTCAACTAATTCAGAAACCTTTGCTAGAGCCTTAGCTGGGGATGCTTTACGACAAGCAGAAGAGTTAGCTGTGACTTTGAAATCTGTACAGGTAATGACATATTCCATCCAACGGGTAGCAGAAGCAGCCAAGGAAGCGGAAACTGTAGCCCGTGAAGCCAGTAAAATCGCTCAGAAAGGGGGAGAAGCGGTAGGAAATACGGTGGCAGGGATTTTGGAAATTCGGGAAACAGTGGCAGAAACTACCCGAAAAGTGAAACGATTGGCGGAATCTTCCCAAGAAATTAACTCTATTGTTGCCATAGTTTCACAAATTGCTTCCCGTACCAATTTGTTAGCTCTTAATGCCAGTATTGAAGCGGCAAGAGCGGGAGAAGCAGGTAGAGGATTCGCTATTGTAGCTGATGAAGTGCGACAGTTGGCAGATCGATCTGCTAAGTCCTTAAAAGAAATTGAGCAAATCGTGATGCAAATTCAAAGCGAAACTAGCTCAGTTATGACAGCGATGGAAGAAGGGACACAACAGGTAATTCATCAAACTACATTAGCAGAAGAAGCCAAGCGATCGCTAGACAATATTATCCAAGTAGCCGATCATATTGATATTTTAGTAAGATCAATTACCAGTGACACCGTAGAACAAACGGAAACTTCTCGTGCTGTGGCACAAGTAATGCAATCTGTGGAACTAACGGCACAAGAAACCTCTCAAGAAGCACAGCGGGTTTCTGGAGCATTGCAACATTTAGTGGGAGTATCCCGCGACTTGATTGCCTCTGTGGAACGTTTCCGAGTGGAAACTATTGAATCGAGGTGAAAGGGAATAGGGAACAGGGAATAGGTAATTGGTAATTGGTAATTGGTAATACAGAATCTTACCTCTGGCAACCGACAACTGACAACTGACAACTGACAACTAACAACTGACAACTAACAACCCTATTTAACTAACTATGCAGCCGGAACAACAACAACGGATTTTAGGTTACTTTCTCGAAGAAGCCAGGGAACACCTAAACACTATTGAACAGGGATTGCTGAATCTCCAAAGTACCCTGGAAGATTCAGAAATGATTAATGAAGTCTTCCGTGCAGCCCACTCTATCAAAGGTGGTGCGGCTATGTTGGGTCTAAGTAGTATTCAGCAAACATCCCACCGACTTGAGGATTGCTTCAAGATTCTGAAAGAGCATCCTATTCAAGTAGACCAAAGGTTAGAATCTTTACTACTGGATGTCTGTGATACATTAAAAGCGCTGATAGACAGTCTTGGCAATCCCTTTGGTTTATCAGCAGAAAAAGCTCAAGCTTTGATGCTTAAAACTGAACCAGTCATGCAATGGCTGAATGAGCATATAGAAACACTGTTAAAGCAAGGAAATAATCGAGTAAACAACCTTAATCACAATCATCTCCAACCACCAATATCTGTTATTCCCCAGATCCAGAAATCACCTGTAACAACCAGACAAAATCAGGATTGGACAGAGTTTCAAGGGCAGGTATTAGAAATTCTGCGGGAAATGCTGCAACAGTTTAAACAAACTAACTTAGGGCGTTCCCGCGAAAATTTGCAAGAATGCTGTCATCAATTAGTAAAAATTGGTAGAGACTTAAATTTATCAAATTGGTGTAGTTTGTGTGAATCGGCAGCCCTTGCCATATCCAATCCTGATCATAGTTATCTGACTTTAGCCAAAATTATTATTACTGAAATTAAACAGGCTCAAGAATTAGTTCTTCAAAATCAAGATGCAAAAATTGCGATTAGTCAACAGCTAGAAACTCTGTTTCCTCTTCCACAACTGGAGTTATTGGAATTTGAGGAAACGGAAGCTGAGGAAACTTTATTTACAGACACAACAGAACTAAATACCACTAACACAACTGGATTTATTAATCAATCGTTGTTTAATCATCATCAGTCAATCTTTACTCACAATCCTCCAGAGATAGGACTTTCTGAGTTAAACAGTCTTGCTGATTTATTTGAAAGTGATACACCTGATTTAGATGATAATTGGCAACAAGAAGAAATATTAGAAGATATCACTAACTATCAACTACTAATTACTAATAGTGAAGTTGAAGGGAATCATCACGATTTAGCTGATGTACTCTTCTTTGAAGATGACGATAAACATGAAACAACTGCCAACAATGGAGATGATTTAACTCTCTTATTTGATGACAACTTATTAGAAACAGACAATATCTCTTTGTCAAATCTGCAATCGGAAACAGTTGATTCTCAATCGATAGAATTTGGTAATCTGTTGGACAATAGTCCAGATTTACAATTCCCATCAGATGATGTTCTCACAGAATTAATCTCAATTTCTAGAGAATATCGCCAGCTTGATCCTGAAAATGAGGCAACTAATACTAATAAGTTAGAAGAATTATTGACATTCACTGAAGACGATGAATTGTCGGTTATAGTTGAAATAACTGAAGCAGAAAATATTGCCCTCTCAGAAATAGCCAGTGCCTCTGAAATCAGTTTTGATAATTTGTTATTAGAGGAGGATAAATACGCAAAAGATCAGGCAAATGAAAATGCTAATTCTTCCGCAAAAATTATTCCTACAACCATAAAAACATCAAAAATAAAACCATCAGCACCAGAAACTTTATCATTAGATAATCTGTTTGTAGAAGTAGCAAAAAATCCACCACCGCTAACAAATGAAATTGATGACTTATTTGGGACATCAGAAATTACAACTAATCTTGCTAATTCAATAGATAATTTAGATAACTTCTGGGATGATCTGGACACAACAGACTCAAAAATTACTACTTCAGTCAATCAAGATATAGCTAAAGAATTAGAGGAAAGTTTATTTAGGGCATCAGTTGAGATTGTTCCCAAAAATCAGCAGTCAGCTACAAATAATAGTTTAGATAGAAAAGAGTTTGATCTGATTTCCCAAGCACAAGAACAATCTTTTGATTTATTTTTCACATCAGATACTGATAGCCAGACGCAAGAGCCAGATAATTTATTTGGTGATTTTGGAGATGTAACCTCTAGCACTGTTCCCATCGTTGAGTTTAACGAATTATTTTGGCCACAAGTTAATGATTTTCCTCAATCTCCAGAAGAAAGTACCCGTCAGGAATCTATTCAAGATGAAGATTTTGCAGTATTAGAAGCATTGCTGAGTGAGAATGAAGATAATGGACTAAAGATTAGTTCACAGCCACCAATAATTATTCAACCTACTGTAGTTAAGTCTCAAAATACTTTTTTGACCCTTCGACAAGCTCAGGACAACGTCTTGGGACTAGAAGATGAATTTAGTGAATTAGAAAACTTGCTAGAACAGGCTGATAAAAAAATATCTAACTCATCAGCAACATCAAGAAAAACTTCTACAGGTAAAATCCCCCGTCCCATGACTCGACGGACGATAAAAGAAGAAAGCATGAAAATTCCAGTTAAACAACTGGATGATATGAGTAACTTGGTTGGGGAGTTGGTGGTAAATCGCAACACCTTAGAGCAGGATCATGAACGTCTGCGACAGGCACTAGATAGCCTATTGCTTCAGGTGCAGCACCTCTCCGATGTGGGAATGAGGATGCAGGAATACTACGAGCGATCGCTCTTAGAATCCTCTCTTCTCTCCACTCGCCGCTCTAGAGAATATGATGATTCATCGGGCAATTCCCATAATCGTGGGTTCAGCGACATCGAAATGGATCGATTTACGCCTTTTCATATCCTGGCGCAAGAAATGATTGAGTTCATCGTGGGAGTCCGGGAGTCAGCCAGTGATATTGACTTTATTACCGAAGAAACAGAACAGGTATCCCGACAGTTACGCCAAGCAACTAACCAGCTACAAGCAGGACTAACAAAAGCCCGAATGGTGCCATTTGCCCAAGCTGTTGATCGCTTACGGCGAGGAGTGCGGGATAATGCCATTAGATATGGCAAACAGGTAGAGTTAGTCACAGAAGGTGTTGATACCCTGGTTGACAAGATGATTTTAGATCATCTGACAGATCCTTTGACTCACATGGTCAATAATGCGATCGCCCACGGCATTGAAACCCCAGAAATCCGGCAAGCAGCGGGTAAATCACCCACAGGTATCATTAATATTCGCGCCTTACAACAAGGAAACCAAACCATTATTTCTGTCAGTGACGATGGCGCTGGTATTGATCATCAAAAAGTTAAAAACAAGGCAGTTAAAAAAGGTATCCTGACCCCTGAACAGGCACAAACCATGTCTCGGATAGATGCCTATGAACTTTTATTCCTCCCTAGCTTCAGTACCGCCGATGAAGTAGACGATATCAAAGGCAGGGGTATGGGCATGAATGTCGTCCAAAACAATATCAGCGAAATTCGTGGGACAGTTGGGACTGACTCCACACTAGGTAAAGGAACTAGCTTTACAATTCGTCTGCCACTGACTCTGAGTATTTGTAAAGCCCTATTCTGCATCTGTGATCGCACCAGAATCGCTTTTCCCATGGATGGTGTAGAGGATACTCTAAGTATCGCAGCCAAAAACATTCAGCAAGATGATGATGGACAATCATTTATTGTTTGGAGAGATATTAACCTCCCCTTCCAACCTTTAAAAGACATCTTAGTTTTTAATCGTCAGCTTACCCGTGAAAACGTCTATGGGACTAAAAAAGATGATGATCTGATTTCTGTAATCATTGTCCGCTCAGGGAATACAATGATTGCTTTACAAATTGATCAAATTCTGAGTGAACAGGAAATTGTAATTAAGCAATTTGAAGGTCCAGCACCTAAACCCAGTGGTATAACTGGTGCTACAGTTCTCGGCGATGGTATGATTATGCCTATCGCTGACGTATTGGAAATTATTGATATCTTCCAAGGTAAGATGTCTAAACATATCGGTGGCAATTGGCAGCACTCAGGTTTATCCTCAATAGACATCCCACTCGCTGATAAGGTAGAAATAACAGTATTAATTGTTGATGACTCGATCACAGTTAGAGAACTTTTATCTCTGACCTTTACAAAAGCTGGTTATCGTGTAGAACAAGCCCGTGATGGACAAGAAGCCTGGGATAAACTTCGTTCCGGTTTACCTTGCGATATGGTTTTCTGTGACATCGAAATGCCTCGTTGTGATGGACTAGAATTTCTCTCACGGATTCAAAAAGATAGTTCTTTTGACCAGCTACCTATTGCTATGCTTACCTCTCGTGGTGCTGATAAACATAGACAAATGGCGCTACAACTTGGGGCTAGTGGCTACTTTACTAAACCCTATTTAGAAGAAGCACTTTTAGAAGCAGCTTCGCGGATGCTCAAAGGAGAAAAACTCGTAATTGCTTAACCCTTTTTCCTGGATTTCTCGCAAGAGGTATTTTGTCAATAAGATTTAGATGCGTTTCCCCTGCATATATAGCGGGCAAGATGCCCGCACTACATAAGTTTTCTGTTCCCTCTGACTGAATAGCAACTTCAAAAATTCACAATAATTTCACCAAATAGAACGAAAGGCACGGAAGCCACTTGGCAATAGATGCGTGGAGGAAGTGCCAACGGCGAATTTATTCGCGGTGACATGATA
>NZ_LJOQ01000082.1:9666-16572 GCF_001672255.1 Anabaena sp. AL09 | reverse complement strand
AAAAAAAATCAAAAGTAAGCGCAATTGCAATACCTGTCGTACTGGTAGTTGCCTTGAGCGTCTAGGAGGATAATTGACTATCCTTTTTAAGTAAGCAAGTCTTAAAGAATCTGCGTGTCTTTAGACCGCAGAGTGTCAACGTAACTTCATACTTATGGATATACAACAATTTGCTCAATTAATTATCAACGGTATTGCTGTAGGTAGCATTATCGCCCTAGCAGCAGTTGGACTGACCTTAACCTATGGGATTTTGCGGTTGTCTAATTTTGCCCACGGTGATTTTCTCACTTTGGGAGCTTATTTAACCCTCATGGTCAATGGTATGGGTCTAAATATTTGGCTGTCAATGATTGTGGCTACCGTGGGAACTGTGGGAGGAATGTTACTAGCAGAAAAGTTGCTGTGGTCAAAAATGCGGTCTATCCGTGCTAGTTCGACAACTCTGATTATTATCTCTATCGGTCTGGCTTTATTTCTCCGCAATGGGATTATTTTTCTCTGGGGAGGTAAAAACCAAAACTATAATTTGCCGGTTATCCCTGCTTTAGAATTTAAATTTGCGACTTTAAAAGTACCACAAGATGAATACTATAAGTTCCCAGTTATCCCTGCTTTAGAATCTGTGACTTTAAAAGTACCACAAAATCAATTATTGGTACTGGGATTAGCTATTTTGGCGATTTTATCGCTTCACTACTTGCTGCAAAATACTAAAATTGGGAAAGCAATGCGGGCAGTAGCTGATGATTTAGATTTAGCTAGAGTTTCTGGTATTAATGTTGATCGAGTAATTTTGTGGACTTGGGTAATTGCTGGGACATTTACTTCTTTAGGTGGCAGTATGTACGGGCTAATTACCGCCGTGCGTCCAAATATGGGTTGGTTTTTGATTTTACCTTTGTTTGCTTCAGTGATTTTAGGCGGAATTGGCAATCCTTACGGAGCGATCGCCGCAGCGTTTATTATTGGTATTGCCCAAGAAGTTAGCACCCCCTGGCTAGGTTCACAGTATAAGCAAGGTGTAGCCCTATTAATCATGATTTTGGTGCTGCTTATTCGCCCCAAGGGTTTATTTAAAGGCACGATCTAAGCAGCACCAGCCTACTTCTAACTAGTCAATGATGTGGAAGTAGTAAGCTGCTACTAAAAAGTTAATAGCCAAAAGTAGCAATGCCCAACCAGTACGGAAAACGTAGGAAGGTTTAGCAGCAGGTTTGCTCTTAGCAGTCATAAGCGGTTCTCCTCATTTAGTGACTTTTTAAGAAATAGCAAACTCACGCGCCAATTTTGCAAATTCTTTAAAAATGTTTTTGTAAGGAATCAGGAGTCAGGAGTCAGGAGTCAGGAGGAAGAAAGAAGGAAGAAGGAAGAAGTAAATAAAGAAATTTATATCCATGCTCCCCTACTCCCCCTACTCCCCCTACTCC
This sequence comes from Anabaena sp. AL09, assembly GCF_001672255.1. Classification (NCBI taxonomy): domain Bacteria; kingdom Bacillati; phylum Cyanobacteriota; class Cyanophyceae; order Nostocales; family Nostocaceae; genus Anabaena; species Anabaena sp. AL09. Next base: position 15,142 of record NZ_LJOQ01000082.1, on the reverse strand, counting down.
CCCTACTCCCCCTACTCCCCCTACTCCCCCTACTCCCCTACCCCTATTCCTCTCCAGCGTGGTAGGAACTGCGAACCAGGGGACCAGAACGGACGTGATTAAATCCCATGTCTTTGGCTATATTGCCCAGTTCGGTAAATTCGGCTGGAGTCCAATATTTTTGGACGGGTAGATGTTCTAAAGAAGGACGCATATACTGGCCAATGGTGAGGCGATCGCATTTTACAGATCGTAAATCCGCCATTGTCTCAATTAATTCCTCTATTGTTTCTCCATGTCCCACCATCACACCTGACTTAGTGGGAATCTGATGATTCAATTCTTTAACTGTCGCTAATACAGCCAAGGAGCGGTCATATTTTGCCCCTCGGCGCACGGTTGGGGTTAACCTGCGGACTGTTTCAACATTATGGTTAAAACAAGCTGGTTGAGCCTGAATAATCATCGCTAGGCTGTGACGTTGAACTGCTGCACCCCCACTACCCCAAAAATCTGATGTCAGCACTTCAATTTGAGTTTCAGGGTTCAGGTGGCGGATAGTTTCCATTGTTTTGACAAAATGACCTGCTCCGCCGTCAGCTAAGTCATCACGAGCTACAGAAGTTAATACCACATACCGCAACCCTAAAAGTTGTACTGATTCTGCCACCTTTTGGGGTTCTTGTTCATCCAAAGCCATTGGGGCATGACCTTTATCTACTTGACAAAAAGCACAGGCGCGAGTGCAAGTTGGACCCATTAATAAAAAAGTTGCTGTTTTTTGGGCGTAGCATTCACCCCGATTTGGACAACGCCCTTCTTCACAAATTGTGTGAATTTGTCGCTGCTTAATGATACGTTGGACAGTAGAGATTTCACTAGCTTTGCCAAGAGGGCGACGCAACCAGCTAGGCATAGTCATAATTTCTGACTTGATATCAACTTGTTGTGGAGAATTCATAAGACCTCACGGTAGGTGGGAAACTCAGCGTCTTTAGACCTGAGAGGGGAGCGACGCGGGCGGTTTTAACCGCCGTGTCCTTCCTAATCTAGTTTGTATTCTCTAATCAGTCTTTGTGTAGCCGATGACTGAGATACCCCCCAGTTTGCGGCAATCTTTTCTAGCTTTGCCTTGTCTTCTTCCGACAAATAAATAACAGTACCTTTTTTCCTAGACATGATGACAATTGAATATTAGTATGCTATGATAATAATATCATAACATTGCAGCCCGAACAATGCCTAAAGTTCAGAAGTTCATGGGGGTACAACAGGTTTTGTTGTCTCCCGATCATGAGATGAAGGCAATTTTAGAATATCTTTGTCAACAGTCGGGTAAGCTCTATAACAGTGGTGTTTATTTTGCTAGACAAACATTTTTTAAAACTGGAAAACTTTTAACGGGTAAGTTTGATTTAGCTTATGAACCTTCAGTGGCTAAAACTATGATCGCTCAATCAATGCCATCTACACCGGCACAACAAACTTTATTGTCTGTGATTGAGGCTTTTAAATCTTTCAAAGGATTACGTTCTTTATTCCTTAACGGACAATTACCTTTTAAACCGAAAGCTCCCGGCTATCTAACAGGTTCTAAACTTTTCAAAGTTGCCTATCCTAATAGCGGTGGACAAAGACCAACTCTAATTAATGGACAACTTAGATTTTCGTTAGGACTAACTGTAAAAAGATGGTTTGGAATTTCTGAATTTTTCCTACCAATGCCGTTAAACATAGATATATCAAAGGTTAAAGAGTTCACCATCCTACCTAAGAACGGGGCTTTTTATCTGGAAATGTCTTATGAAGTCGAGAAGCAAAACCACGTTTTAGACATCAATCAAGCTCTGTCTATTGACTTGGGAACGGCTGATAATTTAGCTGCTTGTGTTGATACATTGGGTAATTCACTATTGATTGATGCCCGTGCGATGAAGGCAATGAATCAATTATGGAACAAGAAAGTATCTACCCGCAAGGACGGAAAACCGGAGGCTTATTGGGATAATTGGTTAGACCGTGTGACCCGTAAACGCAACCACCAAATGCGTGACGGCATTAATAAAGCTGCAAAACTAATTATTGATCATTGCTTAAAATACGGCATTGGTACATTAGTTATTGGCTGGAATGATGGGTTTAAATCTAACGCTAATATGGGGAGAATTAATAATCAAAAGTTTGTCCAAATGCCGTTAGGTAAACTCAAAACCCGGCTAATGCAACTTTGTGATTTACACGGTATTAGATTTCAAGAAACCGAAGAAGCATACACATCAAAAGCTAGTTTTCTAGATGGAGACTCCCTACCTAAGTTTGGTGAAAAACCAGACGGGTGGAAAGCATCTGGAAAGCGTGTTAAGCGTGGTTTGTACAAATCTGGTAATGGTTCATTAATAAATGCAGATTTAAATGGCGCGGCCAACATTCTGCAAAAAGTAGCCAGCAATTTAGGCATAGACCTAAGCTTACTGGGTAGGCGTTGTTTGACGAACGCAGCGAGAATTAGGGTTTGGGTTTTACCTAAATCTATTCTGTCAGTAGAATCTCAGTCCCTTTAGGGCTGAGAGTGTCAAACAACACTTGCATTTTGAGAATCTGTGTTAGAAAATACTCTTCCCCAATCTACATAAATTTTGGATATAGTGAGAGAATTCCTAAAAGCAGTCGGCAACCAGCCATCTAAACATAAAATTTTTAGGAGAGTAATCAGTTGTGGCAAGTAACAAAATTTTAGTTATTGACGACACTACCGTTGTCAGGGTAAAAGTACGGGAAATGTTACCTCCGGGTAATTTTGAGGTAATCGAAGCAAAGGATGGGTTGGAAGGATACAATCTAATGCGCCAGGAAAAAGTCAGCTTAATCATGCTGGATTTCCTACTGCCGAAAATGAGTGGTTGGGAGGTTTTCCAGAATATTCAAACTCAACCAGAGTTACGGAAAATTCCCTTGGTGATCATGTCAGGCCGCAAGGAAGAGGTAACGGAAAAATTTGTAGAACCATTTGAATATTTTGAATTTCTGGGTAAACCTTTTGATCAAAAGCAACTCATTGGGGCTATTAAGTCAGCAATGGTGAAGTCGAAAATTCCCCGTTCAGCCTTAAATACACCTCCAGTTAGTTCTGCAAATCAACAACTCGTTCCAGCCACTGCTGCTGCTAATGGTGTAGATTCATCTGCTGACATCAAATTACTAAATGATAAAATTGTCAAGATGCAAGGAGAAATTGACAACTTGAAAAAACAGCTTAATCAAGTGGTGACTTTCATTAAACAGGAAATTAAGTAGTTTTGTTTGTGGTAATAATTCTTGTCATCTGAAATACTTAGTCTTAATAACAAGAAATAGTTACCTCGAACTTGAAAAAGCTATTATCAGCATTGAGTTTAGGAGCGAGATACTCAGGATGAGATTTCGATCTGTATTCTTTGCGATCAGTTTTATCGCAAGCCTGTCATGGCACATTCAAAATACAACTCAACTTGCAAAAAACGATGAAAGCTCTGTTAAACCTGGACAAAATTATCTTATTTTTCGACAACGTTCTGCGACAACATCAAAACTGATTTATGTACAGAAAGTAGGGTTCGAGCCAAATTCTGCTATATTTGATTTTAGCTTAAAAAAGTAGAAGCCCCTCACCTGCCCGATAAAGAAATGAGAGGCTTCTAGCTTCTAAGTTAAACGATAGCAATGTAAGGATTGCCAATAATACCATCACCATTGGCATCTATGCCAAAATTAGTTTCTTGAGTGAAAGCTGCCGCAGAATTTAATCCAAATTGTCCTTCGGAAGAAACGCGATTCCAGCTATTATCCAAATGCCAAATATGCAAGTAGTTTCCAGCAGTATTTTTCCAGAGAACTTGGTTATCCCCATTCACAGTTTCCACTGCTAAAGTTTGCCATCCTGGATAGATATCTGGGAAGATTTGTTGTCCACCGTTTTTAATAGCAATTGGGGTATTTGTTCCGATTTGGGTAAAGTATTTGTTGGTGGCATCTTTGACTAGTTTGGTATTACCTGCTGATTCTATTGCGGTGTAACCACTGCCAATAATACCATCACCATTGGTATCTATGCCAAAGTTAGTTTCTTGAGTTAAAGCTTCTGCCGAATTTAATCCCCAATTTCCTTGAGAAGAAACCCAATTCCAGTTACTATCTAAACGCCAAATATGCAGATAGTTTCCAGGCACATTTTTCCACAGAACTTGGTTAACTCCATTGACCGTTTCTGCGGCTAAAGTTTGCCAACCAGTGTAGATATTTTGGTAGATTTGTTGTCCACCATTTTTAATAGCAGTTGGGGTATTTGTGCCGATTTGGGTAAAGTATTTGTTGGTGGTATCTTTGACTAATTTGGTATTACCTGCTGATTCTATTGTGGTGTAAGAGTCGGGTAAATCGCCAATATTAATTGTTAACTGTTTATCGTACAGGGCGCGTCCTTGGTCAATGGTTCGGACTCGAATACTGTAGCTATTCTTAGTTTCGTAGTCGAAGATAGCGTTGCTTTGCAGTTGGTTGTTTTGGATGGTGAAAAGAGCGTTATCGGTAGCACCTGCTCCATTTATGAGCCGATAGGTAAAGGTGTTTCCTTGGTCGGGGTCAATGGTGTTGAGAGTACCAACAGTTGTACCAATGGATTGATTTTCGTTAATTGTGTTGTTGGATAGAGTGATATTAGTTGGGATTTCATTAACATCAGTAATATTGATGGTTAATGGTTTCTCATAGAATAAGTTTCCTTGGTCTGTGGTGCGAACTCGAATAGTGTAGGTGTTGTTGTTTTCGTAGTCAAAAATGGCGTTGGTTTGCAGTTGGTTGTTTTGGATGGTAAACAGGTCGTTATCACTGTCTCCTGTACCTGCAACTAGGCTATAGGTAAAGGTGTTAAGTGCGTTGGGGTCAGTGCTGCTGAAGTTACCAACTAGGGAATTTAGGGCTGAATTTTCAGCAATGGTGTTTTTGGAAAGAGTAATATCCGTTGGGGCTTGATTGGCGACACTATTTTTATAGTTAAAGTAGCTGGCGGTTAGGCTTAATCCTGTACGATTTTGAAGGATAGCAATAAGTTCATCGGGTTCAGTTCCGGGTTTATCTAAATAGAGATTTGTATTAGAACCCGAAACTGTTAATAGATAGTCATTACTTGAACCACGAAGCTGAATGGTATCATCGGCGGTGGTAAAATCAGTTATTTCGGCGTAGTCATTAGTGCCAGCGAGTGTACTATTCCCGTCATCGTAACCAATCCAATCGTTATCACCAAGGATGAATTTATCGCTTCCGGTTCCTCCTGTTAGGGAGTCTATTTCTCCTCGTCCGGGGTTACTGTTGTTAGGGTTAACGCCAATAATGAGGTCATTACCTGCACCTCCATTAATGGTGTCACTACCTAAACCACCTGTGATATTGTCGTTGCCAATTCCTGTGGTGATATTATCATTTCCATCTCCTCCATCAATGGTATTATTACCATCTCCTC
>NZ_LJOQ01000082.1:0-9496 GCF_001672255.1 Anabaena sp. AL09 | reverse complement strand
CCTCCTGTAGTTAGTTCAAACTTCTCAATGTTAGTGACGCTTGTTCCTGTTGGGACGATAGGGGTGACACCAGTAGTATCAAAGGTAATCGCGGTCGTAATGTAAGTGAAGTCTTTATTTAGTGTATCAACGCCATCTCCGCCATCAATGGTGTCGTTTCCGAACCCGGCCTTGAGATAGTCATTCCCCGCACCGCCTATGAGAATATCATCCCCATTGCCTGCATCAATGGTATCATTGCCGTCTCCGCCATTAATGGTATTATTCCCATCTCCTCCATTAATGGTATCATTGCCTAAACCAGCATTGATATTGTCGTTGCCAGTTCCTGTGCTGATGCTATCATTTCCCTCCTCCACTAATGGTATCGTTTCCTAAACCACCTGTGATATTATCGTTGCCACTTCCTGTGGTGATGCTATCGTCGACAGCAGTGCCTGTGATTTGAAAGCGCTCGATATTGCTATAAGTAACTTGGTCATAGCTGCTGCTGTTGTAGGAAGCTACGAAAGATGAAGCTAATGAGTATAAAATAATAAAATAATAATAATTAGAAACACCACTGTAGTTATTACTAGAGTAGTCTAGGATTAATAGGTCATCCCCTGCTCCTCCATCTACTGTGTCTATTCCTCGCAAAGGGCTAATCGTATCATCCCCAGAAGTTCCTGTAATGGTGTCATTCCCGTTAGTTCCTGTAAAATTCTGCTGTTCTACCTGAATAACTTCCCCATTTACCGTAATCGTAGCGTGATCATCCTCAGCTTTCAAAGCCTGTAAAGTCCCAGAATCCAGACTTTCTCCCTGTACCAACGCTGCAAAAATCGCTCCTTCATCTCTGGGGGTGTCTATTTGATTAATTTGAGCATCTACAAAATGCCCAATTTCCTCTAACAGCGTACCAACCAAAGTTTCCGGTGTAGCTGTTGCGACAAAATTAACTGATAAATAAATCTTATTGGTGCTACTGGCATAAGCCCCGTTAGCGCCGCCAAGAATGCTACTATCAAGAATTTCAATTTGCGGAAGTTGACTAAAATCACCAGATAGCCACTGTAAACGCAGAATTTCCGCAACGCTGCGATTGTATTGTGTACCAAACGCGGTATCGAAAACCTGCCAGAAATTGTCTAAACCAGAAAAGGCGCTCAGTTGGTTATATGTCAGTGTCAGGGCAGAGTTGAGTATGGTATTCATAGATTTAATTAAGGTATTAATAGATATCTGAGTGCTGTAGGATGTGTCACAATTTGTAACACTTTTTAGTTAAAGACTATACACGCACAATTTTTACACAAATACTTACAAATGTCAAGCTCTATATCTATGCGACAAGTTAGGATATTTTTTTACTTGGTATTCACCAATGTCAATACTACTATCAATTTTTAACAGCTTATATTCCCATCAAATATGCAATTAAAATGAAGGTGTATAGAATCAAATTTCAAGAATTATTAACCGCAGATGGACGCAGATAAACGCAGATAAAGACGGATGAATTAATGAATTTCATGATTCTGTGAAGTTTTACATAAGTTTGGTATTATTGCTGTTTAACAACAAAAATGGGTAATTAGATATGGAAGACCAGCTTCATTACCAATTACCCATTACCAATTATTTAGGAATAACTTACAATTCCTGTAACTCCTTATTTGTAATCACACTAACTTGTGTACTCGCAACTTTTGCTGCTTGTAACATGGGAGTGTTAGTGACAGAATTATTAGCCAAAGTAAACAAGGGATTGGATAAAATTCCAGAGATAGTAGTAGCTATTAAAGTTACTATCAAACCCACTTGTAAAGGTCTAAGTCCTGGTAAATCCCAACGAACTTGGGGATAATTCTTGACTACTTCGGACATTTCTTGGGGTTCTTTAACTACCATCATTTTAACTACACGAATGTAGTAATAGATGGAAACCACACTGGTAACTAAACCGAGTAAAACTAACCAGTAAAGACCAGCTTGCCAACCTGCCCAAAATAGGTAAATCTTCCCGAAAAACCCAGCTAATGGCGGAATACCACCCAAGGATAAGAGAGAAATACTCAAACCCAGTGTTAAAAGTGGGTCTTTTTGATACAAACCGGAGTATTCAGAAATTTGGTCTGTTCCTGTTCGCAGAGAGAACAATACTACACAGCTAAAACCGCAGAGGTTCATAAACAGGTATACCAGTAGATAGAAAATCATACTGGAATAGCCGGCATCTGTTCCCGCAATTAAGCCAATCATCACAAACCCAGCTTGGGCAATAGATGAATAAGCTAACATCCGTTTCATGCTTGTTTGGGCTAGGGCGACAACGTTACCCAACACCATACTCAGCACCGCAAGGGCAGTGAAAACAAATCTCCACTCATCTGCCACGACAGGGAAAACGGTGGTTAAGAGACGGATAGCCAGGGCAAATCCGGCGGCTTTAGAACCGACGGATAAAAAGGCGATAACTGGAGTTGGTGCGCCTTCATAAACGTCCGGGGCCCATTGGTGGAAGGGGGCGGCGGAAATCTTGAAACCAATACCCGCAATTACGAAAACCAGGGCAATTACTAAACCTAGAGATTGACCAACATTTGCTGTGGCGATACCATTAGCGATCGCACTTAGTTCTGTTTGTCCACCGGATAAACCATACAGCAGGGAGACACCATACAAAAACACCGCTGTACTGGAAGCACCAATTAACAGGTATTTCAACGCTGCTTCATTGGAACGAGGGTCACGTTTTGTATAACCTGTCAACAAATAAGAGGAAATACTCAAGGCTTCTAAAGAGATGAAAATCATCACCAACTCATTAGCGCCGGATAAAAACATTCCTCCCAAAGTCGCAGTCATCAAAATGGCAATAAATTCGGCTAAAGGCGTACCACTTTGTTCAACATAGCGAATTGACATCAATATTGTTGACATTGCTGACAGGGCGATAATCCCCCGAAAGACAATACTCAGGTCGTCACCATTAAAGCTACCAGTAAAGGCAATGGGGTTAGTAGTATCCCATTGGAAGTATAGAGCAATAATCGCGGCTGTTAAACCGAGCGTAGCTAGATATCCAATCCAGCGTGCAGATGTCCGTCCCAAAATCAAATCAACAATCAAAACCCCCAAGAGGGTAATCATGACGATTCCCTCTGGTAAAATCGTTCCAGCATTTAACTGGGATGCAAAATTAGCAAAATCCATGAGATATATAGGTTTTAGCGATTAAACATTAGGGATAACACAAGTTTATTCTATCTATACTTCTTGACTAAAATTGCATTGATCTTTCTATCTTTAACAGTTGGAAATTCGTATATTTGATTTTAGCTATCGGTAAATGTACCGCAATAACTCAAAATAAACAGTCGAGTACATAACTGAACTGTTCAGCGTGGGGCGATTTTCTTGAAAGAGTTAATACCGTAGAAAGTAAACATGGCTTAAAGCACTTTATCTACCAGCCTGTAAAACTTGTTCGGCTGTCAGTTTGAAATTTGGGAATGTCGGCGAAGTAATGGATTGATTGCCTCGAATCTGCTGAATTTCATACTCTCCTTTGACTAAGGTACAAATGGAAAGGGTAGGTTGTTTCGGTTTCCCAATATGTCGAGTCCCACCTAGACCCGCATAATCCGCAATCCAATATTCAGGAATACCTAAAATTGCATAGTCTTCGACTTTACGCGCATAATCGTTTTGCCAGTTGCTACTAACTACTTCCATCACAAATTTAATCGAACTACCCAGCGTGAGGATTGATTGGTCATGCCAAAGTAGTTCTTTCGCAAGTTCATTGCGGTCAACTACCATAACATCAGGTCGAACTGCTGTCATACCCAAGTTAGAAGGACGTAGCAATCCTCGCTGAAGGACAAACCAATTTAAACATAAGGCATCAATTTGGGTGCAGATTTTTGTGGTGGTAAAAGCTGAAACTTCTTCATGATAGCCTGTTGGTTCCAAATCAAACACCTCACCATCAATCAATTCGTAGCGGTTACTGTCACCATAACGGACGATAAAATCGCCAAAACTTAGTAACTGCTGTTGTATTGGTATTTCGGTTGCAATGGTCATAGGTCAACTTAGCCCCATCAATATCATCACTCTAGCATTTTCGCTAAATCCATCCACTCCGAATTAAAAAGCGATCGCAGAGTTTGTCAAGGGTTTGCTTGAGCGACAGCATTGTGCTATCTAAATCACTTATTTTTCGCCCAATTGCTATGCTTACGGACTTTTCCAATCTCCGAGAGAACATCTTCTATTGAAAAATTCTGCTGTAGAACTTTTCTATAATTTTCCGTTAGAACTTTAATTTCAGATAGTCGATTTATGGGATCTTCTTTATCAAAATATCGAGCAAGTTCATTAAAAAAGACATCCCCATCATGGATGTTAACATCAATAACTATTTTTTCTTCTCCACTGAAACAATGCAGGATTTTTTCAACGCTTTTTCTGTCCTCAGTCGGGGTTTTCCCTGTAAACCATAACGTTCGATACTCACCTTCAGGTGTAGCGGGAAAATATTTAGGTTGGCTCTCACCTAAAGGTAAACGGCCCTGCAACAGTAGGTGTTGAGCTTCAAATAAAATACCAAATTTCCCTGGAAAGATACTGCGGTACACTTCTAAGAATTGGTTATCCAGTATGCGAAGCTCATCCATTAGTTCATAAGTCAGGTGTTCCATAACCTCAATATTTGACGCTTGACGTTTGAGTAAAGATGCAATCCGTGAAGGATTTAAAGAGAAATATTCTTGATTCCCCACTTTCTTATGGCTTCCTAAAGCAGCTTGAAGCTCATCAAGAAGAACTTGATAAAGTTCAATGATTTCATATGACTGTACTAAGATTAAATGTAATTGTGCTGCCATCTTGCGGTTTTTGTGCTTGCGAGACATTTCAGCAATTGCAAGGAAATCAATTTTTTGAAAGAAAAACTTAAGCAGTTCAAGCATTAATTCTCTCCAGGTATCGCCCCAATCGCGCTATGATCTAACATTTAAATTGAGCAGCAAACGATTCCTCATCGTGGTATCTATTTTAGTCACGTAAGGAATACGTGATCGCCTCCCAACTCAAAACAAAAATATCACAATATTGTCTAGTTTAATGTTTTTTATACAGTAATCGCCTATCAATTTCTTAACTTTGTGATCGCTTCGCTTACCGCAGGCATCGCCGATAACTTCTCTGGATTCAATAACGAAATTATTTTTACTCCGAAAAAATTGCTTATGTTCAGGGAAAAATAAGGTGCGTTAATGAAATGTAATCTAACGCACCCTACAGTATCTACTTAGAAAACGCTGGTTGGGTCTAACGTTTGAATAAATTGTTAGGCAGCAGCCGAAAGATGCTGGCCGCGGATGGTGATCTTAGCTTGTGGTTGATCAGTGATATGTCCATGAGCGACGAAACTATTATCAACGGAAGAAGTGCCATTTACCTCCAACACTAACTCCTTAGCAGGGCCAAAGACTGATTGAACAGAAGAATTCCATTGCTTGATTGTTAAAGTGGAATTGAACTCCCCGTCTTGTCCACTTTTAGTTCCGGTGTAAAAATAGCCGTGATCACCACCATTAACTGAGTTACCTTTGAATACTACAATACCTGCGCCGAAGTCATTGGAATTGGATGAGAAAGTGACGTGGTAGATGCCGTCTATCATGGTTGAAGCCTCTTTAGTTAGTATTTCAGTGAACTGCCAATTTATGTATTGTGTTATACATAAATTTATGACATTTTTATATACAACTCAATAGTAAGCATTACAGGCAAATCCTGTCAAGTTATAGGGAAATTTTCCGCATATACCCTGGTGTTATCCAAAATTTTTCTGTGTAGTTTCCCCCCTTTAGGGTATTAAATATAGGTTTTATATATAACATTCTATGGAGCAAAGTCCATCGCTATTCCTGTGAGTTGTGATTTTTAGGCGATAGCGAAGCGCTCCGTAGGAATCGCCTCAATTGTCTATCTGTTGAAGAGTTTGCGGTATGCGATCGCTGGTTGATTTTTTGCAAAATTGCGACATAAATGTTATGCTTGACGTAATACATAACATTTGCCTATGCCTCAAAAATATAAGGACAAACGCACAGCCGAATTTGCTGCGGGCGATCGTATCAAAGAATTTCAGGCATTTGAAAGACAAGCATACAAACGTCTATAAATTCTAGAAGCCGCACCTAATAAAGAATCCTTAATGGCAAAGCCCAAGTAACCGTTTTGAGGCACTGAGCGGAGATAGAAAAGGGCAGTATAGCATCCGCATAAATGACAAATGGCGTATTTGTTTTGAGTGGACAGAAACAGAAAATCGCCCATTTAATATCGAAATTGTTGATTATCACTAAAGGAGAAAACAACTATGGCACGACCTGCAATTCACGCTGGCGAAATCTTATCCGATGAACTAAAAGAGCTTGGGATTAGCGCATCAGAACTAGCGCGATCGCTCCATATACCCACAAATCGGATTACGCAAATCCTCAAAGGGCAAAGAGGTATCACTGCTGACACAGCATTACGTCTAGGACGATGGTTTGGCACTGGTGCAGAACTATGGCTTAATTTGCAAAAAGCTTATGAGTTACGCCTAGCCGAAGAGTTAGCCGGAGAAGAAATTCAAAATACGATTCAACCTCGTTCATCTATAAACAATCAGCCGTTAGTTCAAGTTTAGATAAATAAATTTTGAGTATCGGGAATGCGACAGCGAACCGTGTCCTAGTAATCGCTATTCCTGTAAGTCGTGATTTTTAGGCAATAGCGAAGCGCGACCTAGTAATCGCTTCAATTATCTATCTGTTAAATATTTACTGAGGGCGATAGCGAAGCGCGACCTAGGAATCGCTATTCCTGTGAGTTGTGATTTTCAGGACTAGGGATCGCTTTTTATTGGTTTTAGGAGGCGATTTAAGGTTCAGGTATCTCCAACTGACGACAAATTCTAAAAACGGTAAAGTCAACAATCTCTCTATGACGAGGAATTGCTGTACGACGACCGTTAAGGGGATTTTCCCAAATAGAATGTTCGCTTCCTTCTCTTAATAAATAACAGCCATGTTGACTGAGGTGACGTAACAAATCTCGACGTTTCATTAAGCTACAAAACTAGGAACAACTTGAACATGATTTGCTGCTGAGAAAATCAAATAAATTGGTTCCTCTAAATCCGCTTCGGGTTCCGTTAATTGTTCATTCGGCAACGGTAAAGATTCTCCCTGAGATAAATAAACCTCTGCCATATCAACTAATGCACTCGCCAAAGAACGACGGACTATAGATAAATCTTCTCCCCAAGAAATCGCTCCAGGAAAGTCTAATACTTCCCCATGAACTCCCTTGTCTAAAAACTTATACATTGCCTTATAAGTAAGCATGATTTATGTATCCTAGAGCAATAAACAATTCTCCTATTATAAAACACAGGCAATTGTGATGGCCAGTTTTTTTGGAGATGAGAGGCGATAGCGAACGCATTGCGTCCCGGAGAGAACTAGCGCGACCTAGTAATCGCTAATTTATAGCATTACTTTCAGTTAATAGACATCAAATTCTCAAAAGGATGCCGATTTTTCCAGCGGTAAGTATTAAAGTCCCGAAAATCAACAGATAGAATCTGCCCATGCCCCAAATGTTCGGCAAGAATAATCAATGAAGCGTCCACTAAATCCATTGGCAGGGAAATATATTGATTCATCAATTCACTGATTCTTTTCCCATCTTGAACCTTGAGATCAAAAACCTCAAAAGCACCAATTTCTAAGCTATGAATAAACGTCTGTTGAGCATTTGTGCCTGTACGTTTCAAGAGAATATGACAAGCTTCCGTAATCACACACCATGTTGTAACCAAAGGCTCATCAATCGTATCTAGAACTTCTTGAGCGAGAACATGATAATCATCACGGCGATTGATTAGTGCTATCCAAAAGCCAGAATCAACGATTACCATATTTTTCGTTAAGACTTTCAGTGAGATATTGCTTGTAATTAACCGACAAATCAGAGTCCCCTTCAGCACAACCAATCAGCCCTGATTCTCTAAGGAGTTGCAAAGGTTTTATAGGGGATTCTTGATGTAATTTTTCATAATAAAGATCGATCGCCACTTTCATAATGTCAGACACACCTTGATTTGTCCGCTGGCGAATGTAATTAAACTTATTAGCGCGATCGCTATCGAGCCTTGCATTAACTCTCATATTTTTGCTTGTCATAACTCTGTATGACAATACTATAGCTCAAAAAATTCAAAGTTAAGTAGTTATCAAATAGTTTCCTCATAGGGCGATAGCGAACGCATTGCGTCCCGGAGGGAACTAGTACCGCAGGGCGGAAGTCAAAAGTCAAAAGTCAAAAGTCAAAACGAAGACAGTATAGGCTTTTTAACGATTTAGAATGGTTGGTTTATTTATGCCGTGTTGTACTAGCGCGACCTAGGAATCGCTCTTTTCCTCGTATGTATCGTATATTAAGTATTAGAACCCAAATCAAATTTCTAAACTTCCAAAATTCATGTAAATACTACAAGGATTTAACTGTGATTACAAATGCTAGTAGCCTTACCCTTAGCAATCTCCGTCAAACCTTTGGCTTGAGACTCGACACTAGCGATCGCTTTTTTGATGAATGGTTAAATAATTCACCAACACTAACGGAAGCGGAACTACAAGGACTAGATCGCCTCACTCGCAACTATAACTATCTCAGTCAAGAAGAAGCGCCCCTTGAAGAAATTGTTAAGCTTGTTGTGGTGTCGCCATTGCTAGATTTGGCTGGTTTCTATCAATTTCCTTTTTTGGTAAAAGCAGAAGTAAGTACCAGTATCGAAGTTGCTGATGAAGCTAATGCTATAGCGGTTCAAGGCAGAATTGATATTTTGGTAATCCAAGATAGTTTTTGGATTTTGGTAATCGAATCAAAACCTGCAAGGCTGGACGTTACCGCAGGAATTCCCCAAGCACTTACTTATTTGTTGAGCGCTCCTAATTTGCAGTCAAGTTGCTATGGAATGGTGACAAATGGCAGAGAAGTATTGTTTTTGAAATGCAATCGCCACCAAGATGTCCCTCAATATACGCGATCTCACACTTATCGGTTACTTGAAAATACAGCAGAACGTATTCAAGTTTTACAGGGGCTTAAACAAATTGGGGCTTATATTGGCAGTTCAAGAAGTTAGGCGATGGCTCGAAGAATCTCATCAGGTATTAAGACGCTAACAATCAAGTTTGCAGGTATAATTTATATACTTTTAGCATTTCTTTATGTATAAGTTGATTTTGACACAGCACCTATAAAAAAATGGCAAATTAGAAAAATTAAGCTAATTTTAAATTATTTATTTCCCCAACCTTTAACAACTGTGAGTCTTGTACTATTAAATTCCAGGGGTAGAAACAGCTTGATAATTTCTACCCATAACTATCCATATATTACTGTTTGTCCAAGTCTTCAATAAGTTGATCAACAAATTCCC
>NZ_LJOQ01000081.1:69308-69978 GCF_001672255.1 Anabaena sp. AL09 | reverse complement strand
GAAAGATATTACTAAGGTTCATTGTAGTGACGGATATAGCTACGTTTGACTACGGAAAACTACAATTTTATGAGATTAAATGCAGAGACTATTTTTAGTAACTTTTTTCGCTCTCTCGTCCTCACCACCATTTTTAGTTTTCTTGTCCCTGTCTTCTTCATTGGGGGTTTATTGGTGGTTTTATGCCTTTTTGGCTATGTCCCTGGGCTACAAGGGATAATTTCCGATGTCTCTATCCAAATTCTGTATTTTCTCGCCACTTTCGGCAGTGGTAGTTCCTTCAACGGTCTCTTGACAATTGGTCTGACTTGTGGCTTTGTCGGGGCGTTATTTGATATTTACGTTTATTACCGCTATCAAATTCTCCGCACTGACTCTTAAAAGTTAATAACGCATCAAATCAGTGTTGATGATTTACACGATCAAAAACAAGTAATCTTAACCAGCCGTAAATTTTAGCTAATTTTTCTAAAAGCTATTGGCCTCGGGCTGGAAAATTCTGTTTTTTAATGTCCTTATTTTCCCAAATGCTCGTGTAGTGCAGTGGTACGACACAATATTTTTAGATGTCTATATTTATTGACACTCTCAGGTCTAAAGACACTGAGATTCTTTAATCAATGAGCCAACTTACTATTGCAGGATTACTCCAACTAAAGCAGCGGTTGAT
>NZ_LJOQ01000081.1:63380-69248 GCF_001672255.1 Anabaena sp. AL09 | reverse complement strand
GTCAACGAGTTAAGCGAATAAATTCGCCCGTGTCGCTTATATCTCAGCACTAAAGTGACTGAGCTTTACGCTTACCGAGTAATCTTGTAAAAGCAAATATTTTTCAATACTTGTTTTTTGCTCCTTAAACATACCAAATAAAACTACACATCAAATCTAAAAATTTCCTAAAGCTTTTCAATAATGATCTAGCTGCTAACTTTTATTCATAGCCAGGAGATGACAAAACAATTCAAAATAAAAAATTGTTACTCCCTGTCCCCTTCCCAAGCCCTAATTCCCAATCGGATTAAAGGTAAAGCCCGTTAGCTTCACCCTAGGCGTTCTATATTAAAGATATTCACAAAGATTAAAAAGTTATTTGATTGCCCATGATTTGGCCATTTAAGCCCAACTTTCGGAAACAAATTGCGCGGATTGAAGTTAGCGGTGCCATCGCTGGTGCAACTCGTAAGCACGTCCTAGAAGCCTTGAAAACCGTAGAAGAAAGTAAATTTCCCGCTTTACTGCTACGCATTGATAGTCCTGGGGGTACAGTGGGAGACTCCCAAGAAATCTACAGCGCCCTGAAGAGATTAGCTAAAAAAACCAAAATTGTCGCCAGTTTTGGCAATATTTCCGCCTCTGGTGGCGTTTATATTGGCATGGGGGCAGAACATATCATGGCGAATCCAGGCACGATTACAGGCAGTATTGGCGTGATTTTGCGAGGAAACAACCTAGAAGTGCTGCTGGAAAAAATTGGCGTTTCTTTTAAGGTCATTAAGTCGGGACCCTACAAAGATATATTAGCTTTTGATCGGCAACTAACAGAACCAGAAGAAACTATTCTGCAAGACTTGATTGATTCTAGCTATCAACAATTTGTGGAAACGGTAGCAGAAGCTCGTTCACTGACTGTAGAAAAGGTAAAAAGCTTTGCTGACGGCAGAATTTTTACCGGACACCAAGCCTTAATATTAGGTCTTGTAGACCGCTTAGGAACAGAAGAAGATGCACGACGGTGGACAGCAGAATTAGTAGGACTTGATCCTGATAAAACTCTTTGCTATACGCTAGAAGAACGGAAACCATTTTTGAGTCGTGTTTTACCGGGAAGTCGTCAAGCTAAATCGGTTATTGGTGCGGGAATCAATTGGCTAGAATTTGAAGTTTCTACAAGTGGTTTACCTATGTGGTTATATCGTCCATAGTCAGTGGTCAGTGGTCAGTGGTAAAAACCCAAAATTGACAACCAACAACTGACAACCAACAACTAACAACTAACAACCAACAACTAACAAAAGGAGGATTTTAGAAGTGGAATGGCAAATGCGAGCAATTCGGGGTGCAACAACCGTTGCAGAAAACAGCGTCGAAGCAATTCGAGATTCAGTGACAGAATTATTAGATGAATTGGAGCAAAGAAATCAACTCCAACCGGACGACATGATTAGTGTGACTTTTTCAGTAACAAAAGATTTAGATGCTATTTTCCCAGCAGCGATCGCTCGCAGTCGTCCTTTGTGGGATAGTGTAGCTATGTTGGATGTTCAACAAATGCACGTTGAAGGCAGTTTACCGCGCTGCATTCGCTTTCTAATTCACGCCAATTTACCAACTTCTAAGCCAATTCACCACGTTTATTTACGTCAAGCGGCTAAATTGCGTCCTGATTGGAGTTTACCCCAAACGTTACAAACTTCACAGCACGTATTGGAGACGAAAGTTTAAAATTAGCAGGTCAATAACATAATTAAAAGTTAGCGCATTCATGAGCTATTACAGTGGTGACGCGGCTGCTCAACCTGCTGCTATTGGTGGGAGTATTTTCACTCATCGGGGTACTGGTGTATGTGTAAAGTTAGATGCTTTTTTGGATATTCTCACCAAGGGTGAAGAGCCGCTTGTCATTGTCACCAGTGAAGGTTATTTTACGAAAATATACAAGTATGTGACGGCGTATAAGGGTTTTGTGTTTTTCACAGAATCCTTAGATAAATTGGAATTTGGTAGCAATATTGAAGTGATTTACGCGCAGAGTTTAGGAACGGATATTTGAAGTTACAATTGACAAGGTAAAATATTGAAAATAACTATTTAACTGGAAAAATTTGGTTGTCTTTCAATATCTGACTAGATTGGCATATATAAGACTAATTTTGAAAAAAGATGCCAAAAAAGATTAGAGAACTAAAGCAAATGCTTGTCCAGGCTGGTTTTACAGAACTACCAGGAAAAGGAAGTCATACTAACTGGATACATGACTTATATTATGGAAAAGTAACGATTTCAGGCAAAGACGGAGCAGATGCTAAATGCTACCAAGAAAAAGAAGTAAAACAGGCAATTGAGTCAATAGTAGATAAGAAAGAAGATGAATAAACTCAAGTACCAAATGATTATCCAGTGGTCTGAGGAAGATAATTGCTTTTTAGTAGGATTCCCTGACTTTCCAGGACAAAAATGGCGGACTCATGGAGATACTTACGAGTTAGCAGTAACGAATGGAATTGAAGCCTTAGACTCTCTCATTATTGCTTATGAAGCTGCGGGTGATGCACTTCCAGAAGCAACAGTTTGTAATGCAGCATAAGGAAACCTTTACACCTTGTAGAGACGTTCCAGAAAACGTCTCTTTTTCAGAAAATCAATGATGAAAATGAATACCTATGAAAACATCATAGACAAACTCAAAAAAGTCCTTCTTCTGCAATAACCCCGAAGTTTGCGGACTACCCTTTTCATCCAATAACGGCTTCATCAAATAATAAGCCGGCTGGTAATTATACCAAGGAATCGAAGGCCAGAGATGATGAATTAAATGGTAATTCTGCCCCAAAATCAGGATATTGAGAACCTTACCAGGATAGACGCGGGCATTTTTCCAGCGACTGCGTTCCACAAAGGGACGGTGCGGTAAATAATCAAAAAAGAACCCCAAAGTTATTCCAATCACAAAAGCGGGAATAAACCAAAAGTTAAGAATATAGCCCAAAAAATGATATTGGACAGAAATATAAACAATAGTAATGACAATTAAGCGACTAATAAACCATTCTAGTAGTTCATAATTCCGCCATAACCGTCTTTGAAAGAAAAATACCTCATGGTACAAAAATCTCACCGCAATTAACCATAGGGGACCACCTGTAGAAACATAATGATCTGGGTCGTCTTTGGGGTGATTGACATTACCATGATGCTGTAAATGTACTCGTGTAAATACTGGAAAAGCAAAAACTAGGATTAAGGCGCTACAATGCCCTAAGATAGCGTTAACAATTCGATGGCGATGGGCTGACTGGTGACAAGCATCATGAATCACCGTTCCTGAACAATGTAGTGCTAGAGTATTGACACTAAAACACAACCAATGCGGCCATTCCCAAAGCCAATACCCAAAGTTAGACAAAACCAACATCATCACTACGACTAAAAACATCAATAGCGTGGGGTTAAAATCACCAGGAGGTGATAAAAGTTCTTTGGGGGGAATTGTCAGTGGCTTTTGTGCCTCCGACGTGAGCATTCTTAACTCCTTTAATAATCAATATTTACGGATCATACTATTAATCTTAGTTAAGAGTAAAGTTATGTGAAGCAAGATTTATTTACAGTCCTGCTGAAGAATCAATAATTGACGCTATGATTCTTGGCTAAATCAGTGCTGAGACAAAAAAACTTCTTTGAGAGGAAGGTTGCCGATTCAGATTAGTGTACGATATCAAATCTATACCACAATTACCTCTCTAACTGCTTATAGCATTGATATAACGGTGACTGAAAAAGAGAGTCAGTTTAATTTATACTATTTGCAAAATGATGGCGATAGATGGACAAATGAACAACTGAATATAGACAGTCTTTCATTATCCAAAATCTTAAATCTCAAATGGTATAACGAAACATTACGATTAATTCCCAGGTAGATCCCAAAAATCTTAAACCCAGACCATGACGAAATTAAAAGATTCTCAGCGCCGAACTAAAATTGTTGCTACTATCGGACCTGCTACCAGCAGTCCAGAAATGCTGAAAGCGATTATTGAAGCGGGTGCAACAACCCTGCGGTTAAACTTTTCCCACGGAACTCATGCTGACCATCAGCGTAGTATTCGGTTAATTCGGCAAACCGCTTTTGAACTGAATAGACCAGTCGCAATTCTGCAAGATTTACAGGGTCCAAAAATCCGCTTGGGTCGCTTTGAAACTGGTTCGATAATTTTAACAAAAGGCGATCGCTTCACGTTAACAAATCGCCTCATCGAAGGAACACAGCAAATAAGCTGCGTTACCTACGATTACTTAGCAGATGAAGTTCCCGTTGGTTCAAATATCCTCCTCGATGATGGCAAAGTCGAAATGGTAGTGGAGGAAATTAACCACGAAAAAGGTGATTTACATTGTCGGGTAACAGTTCCTGGTAAACTTTCCAACAACAAAGGTGTTAATTTTCCGGGAGTTTACTTATCCATTAAAGCCATGACCGACAAAGACCGAGAGGATCTAATGTTCGGTTTAGACCAAGGTGTTGATTGGGTAGCCCTGTCCTTTGTCCGCAATCCCCAGGATATTATCGAAATTAAAGAACTAATTTCTAGCACCGGCAAAAATGTCCCTGTGGTTGCCAAAATCGAAAAGCATGAAGCCATTGAACAAATGGAAGCAATTCTGTCTTTGTGTGACGGCGTAATGGTTGCTAGAGGTGACTTAGGGGTAGAATTACCCGCAGAAGATGTACCCGTACTGCAAAAGCGGCTCATTGCGACAGCCAACCGTTTGGGAATTCCCATCATTACCGCCACCCAAATGCTCGATAGCATGGTCAGCAACCCCCGTCCCACCCGTGCGGAAGTATCTGATGTCGCCAACGCGATTTTAGACGGTACGGACGCGGTGATGCTTTCCAATGAAACCGCTGTTGGTAGTTTTCCAGTGGAAGCTGTAGCTACTATGGCCAGAATTGCTGAACGCATTGAACAAGAAGAAACCCTCAACGCCAATTCCCGTTTGTCACGAGATAAAAGGCGTTCTATTCCCAATGCGATTAGCCAAGCCGTTGGTCAAATTGCGGAAAATTTGGGCGCGGCGGCAATTATGACTTTGACACAAACCGGGGCTACAGCCCGCAACGTTTCTAAGTTCCGTCCCAAAACCCCAATTTTAGCCATTACACCTCATGTTAATGTGGCGAGACAGTTACAGATGGTATGGGGAGTAAGACCGCTGTTGGTGCTAGAATTACCTTCTACGGGTCAGACGTTCCAAGCGGCTATTAATGTTGCCCAGGAAAAAAACCTCCTAACTGAAGGTGATTTGGTGGTCATGACTGCTGGTACACTTCAGGGCGTTTCTGGGTCAACGGACTTGATTAAAGTAGAAATAGTTACTGCCGTACTCGGTCAGGGAATTGGTCTAGGACAAGGTTCTGTAAGTGGCCGCGCTAGGGTAGTTCATAATGCTATGGATGCCAGTAATTTCAACCCTGGTGATATTTTGGTGGCATCCCGCACTGGTGTTGATTACGTGGAAGCAATTCGCAAGGCTGGGGGGATTATTACTGAGGAAGAAAGTCTCACAAGTCACGCCGCTGTTATTGGTTTACGTCTTGGTGTGCCGGTGATTGTGGGTGTCAAGGAAGCGACACAGGTAATTAAGGATGGGGCGATTTTGACTTTGGATATGCAGCGAGGTTTAATTTACTCTGGTGCTGTGGGAACTTAAATTCAATCGCTAATCTAATAGCATTAGCACTGCCCCGACTATGAAAGAGATAAGTGGAAGCAGTGCTTTTTATTGACACTCTGCGGTCTAAAGACACGCAGATTCTTTAAGACTTGCTTAAAAAGGATAGTCAATTATCCTCCTAGACGCTCAAGGCAACTA